>CAKVOF010000026.1 GCA_934778125.1 uncultured Clostridia bacterium | reverse complement strand
CACTAGCACTATATGAACCTGCACCCAATTGAGAACCGCTCGCATTAAACACGTAGCCATCATCTAGCACGTTTGAATTATTAACAATTTCAAGTTTGAAGTTTGAGTTTTTATCAATATAAACCCTTGCTGATTTATCTTGGTCTTTTAAAGATTCTTTTTCACCAAGGTTTGAATACTCTAGGTTAAACTTATATGATTTGTTTTTATCATTTCCAACTAAACCATTAATATTTAACTTAAATGTTTTTTCAAAGAATGCAATCAATAAATAATTGCCTCTAACTTCAATGTTTTCTAAGTTTTCTTTTAAATCAAATGCGTTATAGATTGGATTATTCACGTATCTATTGTCGTTATATTCTCCATAGCCTAAGTTGATAACTCTAAAGCCAATGAATCTATATCTGATGCCATCTTTTTCAATAATTGAACTAAAGTTATAATTTCTGCAATCTGAAACTATTTCACCATTCGAAGTAACTTGCTTTGTGCTGTCTTCAAGTTTTTTGCTATCAATAAATTCGAATGCCGAATACTCGTTTTCGCCAACATAAGTGATGTTTCCATCAACTTTTCCAACCACATAATGTGTGTTTTCATCGAATGCACGAACGGTTTTAATTGTAACTTGTTTTGGCGTTACATTTAAGAATATGGTTATATTATTGCCTTTATTCTCAATTCCATTAATTTCATAGTATGAACCCACTTTAGTTGTTGCAATGTTTTTCGTTTCACCACTGCCATATCTAACTGAGCACGCTAAATCATAGTCTTCTGAAATAAAGATTCTAAGAGCAAGGCTTGTTCCTGCACAAATGTTATTTATTACAGCCAAACTGCTTGCTTTATCGGCACTAAGTGCTGGAATAATTCTATCGTTTCCAAGTGAATTAAATCCAAAAGTAATAGTTTTACTATATTCCACTTCATCAAATTTCGTGTAACTAGCAAGGATTTCTAGCTTATTTTCGTTTTCGTTAACTTTTTGCTGGTCAACAATCGTTAAACTTATTGGCTTAACTCTACCTAGAAGTTTGATAGCGTTTGCTGAAACAACAGTAAATCTTTTACCCTTTTCAATTATCCCTGAATTTGAATTAAACACTAATCTATAGTTTGGATCATATATCGAATCGCACTCAACCTCAAACGAAACCTCTGTTCCATAATCTGCAAGAATTGTTATTTCTTCGTTTGTATATGCGTTTGTGTCTGTTTGAGTTGAACCGTTTCTAATATAAGTTAAGTTTTTAACCTCGTAACCGTTATCGATGCTTAATTTAATTGTAAATTGAATTGGTGTTAACACAACATCAAACTCAATATTTTCACTAATTGATTTAGATACTAACTCATTAGCTGAATATAACATATCTTCAACTAAAATAGCGTTGCCGTTTAGCATCATAGTTAACTTTGGTTTAAACATTGCTGTGTAACCAAAAGAATAATCAAATTTTGGCAATTCAAAGTTTGCACCTGCAACTAAGCCAACACTTTCGCTTGCAATAGTTTTTGAATTCACAACATAGTTTTTATCATTCAAGCCCTCTTCAAACATTTTAGCCACAGCGCCACTTTGATCCACAAAATTATATGTTAGTGTTAAGTTTTTCGCTTTCCAAATAGCATATAAATTGATAGTTGAATTATCTTGAGCTGTTAGTTTATTAAAGTCTTCGCTAATTGGAGCGGTGGCAGTGCTTGATAAACCAAACCCTAATAATTCTCTGCCTGTGAACGTGAATAACGATAATATATCTGAAATTTCTGTTTTACCATTCTTTATTGAACCGCCATAAGTAACGTTTAGCGATATTGTTCTGCCACCATTGCAAACACCACCGTTTCCATCTAAAACTAAAGTATATGAAATAGGGGTTGCGTTAATCTCAACTGAATAATCTTTATTTGCAACAAAACTAATTGAGTTGTTTGTTAGTGTTTCACTTTTTTTGTTTAATTCAATAATTAGGTCTTTATAACCTTGAATCAATTGGAATTTAAGAGAAACGTTGCTATCTTTATCAACACTAAATGAATCAGTGTCAATAAGAACATTTTCAAAATAAACTTCTTTAGAAATAAATGTTGCGTAAACATTTGCAAGATTACCTGAAATAGTAATCGTTTTTTGAACTAAGTTTGCTCTTAAGTCTATTTGGGTGTCTTTTTCACATATAAATTCATAAATTCCATTTTCATCTGGTTCTTTGCTTTCATTGTTTATTTTAGTGTTCACAACATAGCCAGTTTGATTTGCACTTGCTTTAAAATAAACATAATAATCCTTTGAAACAAGCACATATTGAGTTGATGAAATTGTGCTCCAATCAACTGAAGAGAAATCTGAAATTGGCTGGTCTGATAAAACATACTGAACACTTAAATTACCAAACACATTAAACAAAACTTTGTTTGTTTTTTCAATTCCGTTAATTTCAATGCTTATTTCTTCTTTAATATTTTTTATTAAGAAATTATAGTTTCCGTTTTCAATTGAATATAAATAAATTCTCACCCCTTCAACTATAACTTCAGGAATGCCATAGCCCTCTTTAGCTTTTAGTTCAAGCTTTAAATCTGCACCATAGTTTATTAAATACTCATTTCCACCTTCACCTTTTTCCCAAGTTCCATTATCAATTAACTGATATTGGTTTTCGTTGAAATTGATTGCAACTTTAACCTTTGCTTTTCCAAACACATATCTAAATGTTGTTGGCTCTTCCACAACATAATTGTTAACATCGCTAAGCGTGAAGTATTCTTCACCTGATTTCAACTCTCCGTTTATTTCGAAGCCTTTGAACTCATAGCCCTCATGTGTTTTTTGCGTTAACTGTGTGCTAGATTTATATGAAACATAAGTTGAATAACTAGATGCAATAATTCCATTTATTTCTTCCAACACATTAACCAAGATAGACCATTTAGCATATAGTTTAACCACACCATCTGTTAGCATTGATTCATTGAATATTGTTGATGTTGTGATTTGGGTGGTGTTATCTTCCAAGAACCAACCCTCAAACATATATCCATAAACGCTTTCACCACCAGTTCTTATTCCAGTTTCATCATCAAACTCACCATTTTGCATAATTGATGGTGCTGAAATGTTAGAACTAGAGAATGCATATTGCGTTAAAGCAAACGAAGAGTATTTATCAACTGCAATTGATTTATCAACGTTTTCTTCGGTTACTCCATAATAAATCTCGGCATTTGCTAATTCAGAATTATATTTAATTTCATATTTAAATATTGCATAGATTTCAATATTATCCACATTGAAAATGTAATAATTGTTATAATAGTTTACTAAATTTTGAAGAGCAGTTGTTGTTATTTCACCACTTTCATCATCTTTTTCATCTTCATACGCCACTCCATCAACAACAAATGCATAGAAATTACTATTTACTGTTTTATTATCAACGTTAGAATAATATACTTTTAATAACCTATTATAAATATCTCCAACTTCTTCTATCTTAACGTTAGATTCGATTGAAACCTTAACATCGCCACTTTCAAAACCAATCAATGTGATAGTTTTTGTTTTGTTTGTGTGAGAAAGAGTTATTGTTAGTGAATCTTCACTTCCAACAATATAACTTTTTATATCAATTGTGTTTTCATCAACTTTCCAAACAAAATCTATTGAATTTTGATTTCCTTTGAAACTAATTTTCTTTAGATAATTTTCTATTGCTGTGTCAATCTGTGATGCGTTTATCGCATTGTTTTTTGCTGAATTGAATGAATGTAATACTTCGTTAGTTTCATCAACAATTGAAATCTCGCAAGTGTTTGAACTTTCTTCCCAATCCGCAAAAACGGTCACGCTGTTGTTATTTGCATCATAGAACTCTGACGTGCTATATGTTATTAAACTTGAGTAGTATATATTATTGCCTTCGCCATCTGAAATGGTATTTCCATCACCATCTTTTAAAATCCACCCCTTAAATGAATAGCCTTCAATTTGATAAGCACATATTTTTAAGTTAACATTCTTTCCAAAGTAACCAATCGAAGAATTCATCGCGCCAGTAACTGTTTGTCCTGTTGGCGCATTTGAATTATATATAATTGTGAAATACTGGGCTTCAAAATGTGCAACTAATTCAATGTTTGAATTTATAATAATAGTTTTTAAAGTTCCATCTAAATCAATCATATCAAATTCATCACCAAATAATATCAAGTTGATATTAGATTTGGTAATAACAATACTCGTTGCAGTTGCCCCATCAACTTCACTCGATGTGCAAATTCCATCTTTTTCCCATAAATTTAATTTCCAGCCAACGAACGAATAACTTTTCTTAACGGCGTTAAGATTTATATCATCGGTAATATATTCACCAAGATAATCGCCTTCTAAAATATTTGCAATTACCACATTATCGCTTGAGCCACCAATTGTTTCATCAGCATTTTGAACTTTAAACGTTGCGGTGAATTTCTCTTTATCTCTAATTTCAATATAGATATATAAATCGCTTTCTTCATCGCTTCCATTTGTTAATGCACTGATTATATCTGCACTTGAAATAATAGTGTAAGCGTCTTCAATTTTTGACTCTGCAAAACTAGCAAATCCACTAGCGTTTGAACTTGTTGAATATCTAATTGAATTTAATCTTTTTGTTGCAAGTAAGTTAATATTCAATTGCAAACTTGAATCTCTTCTAACTGATATAACATTATTTTTCCAATCACCATCAAAATAAGGTTGAATAGTTGCATAATCATTAAAGCAAGAGTAATAAACACTATTGTTTAATATTTCACCTTCGTTATAATTTGAATATTCTTTATATCCTTCTGTGGTTTTTTCAACCCAAATATAATGAATTGTTTTTAGAATATACTCAAAATTTAGAGTAAATTCAATTGTTTCACCCGTTTTGAATGTTGTGTTTGCATCAAAATTAAATAGGCTTGACTTATCAAATTCACTATTCCATTTTTCATTAAAGTTTTTGAAATAGTCTAAGTCTTTTATTGCTTCAAACTTTTCATCTTCAATCAATTGCTCTTTAATTTGAGATAGCACATCATTAGTTACAAACGTTTTAAAATCATTTATGCTTGAATATACGTGTTCATCAGATTCAAAGTTTGTTTTATTTTCGCCACCAATTTGAATATTCACAAATATATTAAATTTGCTGTTTTCCCAAACTGGTGTTATTTCATATGTAATTTCATTAGTAAAGTTATATGTGCTTAGATCATCCAAAAATATTTCTTCACTCGCACCACTTGCATCAATTTTAACCTTATCAAAATATTGTCCAATTTTTGATATGTTTAATGCATTTAAATAACCAATAAGCGAAACTTGTTTGTCTGTTTCGATTTCTATTCCATTTTCAACGATCACTCTGCTTGATGTTTTGCTATATTGAATATTTTTGCTTAATTCTTCTTTTTCATTAATAGCGTTTTCACCGCTCTTTTCAACGGTTGAATAGTTAATTGTAATATTTATAATCTCTTCATTTTGCACTCCACACAAAATCAAAGATGCAGTTATGTTGGCATTTTTTAATCCACTTGATTCTAGTATGTTTCCAACAACTATTTCGCTTCCACGTATAATTTGAGTTCCCGTTATTCCAATAACTTGCCATTTATCATAGTTGTTAATTTTACCACTTGGATCAATTTTATTGTTATTTTCACCATCTAATGTTGTTTGCTCAACAGCAAGGGTTATATTAGAATGGTCTAGGAACGTTATTTGGTAACCGCTATAATATTTATTCCAAACTGCATATAATGTGATTTCATTTTTTCCATTGAAATCTGAAACAACACTTTCAAGAGGATATTCCACGTTGCCGATTGTGTTTACTTTTGGACTATCACCGCTTAAAGAAACTTGTGTTGACCAACCATTTAATATGTAAGTGTCATACTCATATGTGAAGCTATTAATCTCTTCTGTGCCATTTTTCATAAAGTAACTTAAGATTGTATGAGTTTTAATTGAATTAGCATTAACATCATAGTAAATCAAATCATCAACTAGATAATTAATCTCTTCATCTTTATTCAAGTCATCATTCCAACAATTGGTTTTATAGTTCACCTTTAAGGTGTAAGAAGCATAAACCTCAATATCGTTTGTAAGAATTGTGCTTGTAATTTCATTCAATTTATTTGCTCTTGATTCATAAGCCCCATTCTCGCGCTTAACCCAGCTAATATCGAACTCCTTATATGAGTAATTCAAAACATTGGTTAAACCAGCACTAGTAATCATTGAACTCAAATTTGTGATGTAAGAAATGTTTTCAAGTTTTCCAAGCACATTTCCATTCAAGTCTTTAAATGAGATTGTGTAGTTTTTTCTATCAAACTTTGCGTAAAGTGTTGTGTCTTTAGTTATTGATTCATTATTGAATAGAGGATCTTTGCCATTAACATTTTCACTCCAACCAATATGCTCGAATGTGAAACCTCCATATTCAAAATCGCTTAATTGAGAAAAACTAGTTTTTGTTGGAACTTCATCAATATTAATCTTATCACCATAAGAAACAGTTATGGTCTTAAGTTCTTCACCAACACCACTATTCCCTGCCTTATTTATTGGCATAACAAATCTAACTGTTTGAGTTGCACTAACAAATTGTGGATATAAAACCACATTCCCTGATTTATTAGGATTACTGAATGATTTTGCTTCGCCAGCCTTGAATGCTTCTTCTATTCTATCTGGGCTTAAAGTTATTTCATTCCACCAACCCACAAACACTTTTCCTGTGATTTCGCTTCCGCTGTAGTTATTTAATATAACTTCTTCAGCTCTTTCAACCACTTGAGTTGGGGCTGATGAGTTGTAGTAAACAACATTATATGTGTATATAGCACTATATGTGCTGTTGTTGAAAGCATAAATTTTTGCTATGTCTTCAACACTATTATTTATAATAATTCCCGTTGTGTCATTTTTCCATTTAGTGATGAAATAATATTCCGATTCACTAAATGTTAAGTTTTGCGTTGATGAAACAACATCGTTTGCGTAAATCTCACCAACCATATCACCATAATTTAATCCACTTATAACTTTGTTTCCATTATTATAATTAAAAGTTAATGAATAAGTGGTGTCTGAATATTTTAGAGTTAAGATTGCATCACAGCAAACCACTTTGGTTTTTAAATCATCTAACGAATAAATAATTGAATTATCAAAAACAAATTCCCCATTTTCATCAACATGGTTAACATCACTTTGCCAGCCTAAAATAGTTTTCCCAGTTTTTGAAATTGGTTTTAACTTATCAAAAGTATAATCCTTATTTCCGCCAAAAATTAATTTA
Source organism: uncultured Clostridia bacterium (assembly GCA_934778125.1). GTDB lineage: Bacteria > Bacillota > Clostridia > Christensenellales > UBA1242 > UBA11490. The sequence goes on along the minus strand of CAKVOF010000026.1, from coordinate 10,272 downwards.
TCGAAGCTGGTTCCATAGTCAAAAGTTCCTTTAACCCTATTTTCAAACAATCCACTTGCCAAATCTAAAACAACTTTACCATTGTTTTCAATATAGAATCCAACAAATTCAATAGTAAATCTAGATGGATTATATTTTGCATATATAATTTTTGTTTCACCATCGACCTCTGAAATATCGCCAATAATATCATTGCCATCAAAACTAAAGGTTGCATTTTTATCTTTGAATAATCCCTCAAAGGTGAAACCAACTATGTTAATATCTAATAAATCTAGATCTAGTACTTTATTATCATAAGAAACACCACTAAATGATTTAACCTCGCTCAAGTCACTAATGTTTAAAATTTTAACATCAAATGTTTTGGCTTTCCATATTGCGTACAAAGTAACATTCGTTGGATTTTCTCCAACCACAATAGAATTCACACCTTCAGCTTGAGATATCACAAATTCATTAGAATAAATTATGTTATTATTTTTTTCTAGGGCGGTTGCTTGATATTTTACTTCACCGTTCTCACTTAAAGCCCAACCTAAGAATTCATATGTGTTTTTAGCAATTGTTAATTTAGAAGATATCAAATCATCCTCAACTGCAACCACACTTCCCACACTTTCATTATTTATGGTTAAATCACCATTTGTTGATATAAACGTAATATTATGCGATGGTTTCCAAATTGCATATAGGTCAATTGTCAAAATGTCACCACTTATTGTCAATAACTCATCACCAACCGCATTTGTTAGCATATAGTTTGTAACAATTGTTCCGTTTTGATCTAAACTCCAGCCAATAAACTTATAATTGTTTCTAGTTGGTGTGGTTAATGCTTTTGATAAGGTTTCACCAAGTTTTCTAACTTCATTACTTGGCATATTCAAAACGCTTTCGCTTTCTGCGACATTCTTTTTATAAGAGATAGTAAACTCTTTAAGCAAACATTCAATTGTGATATTTAAGTCGTTTAAAACATCTATTTCAAGTGTATTTTCGCTAACTAAGTCTTCCACTCCACCAACTATCACTCTATTCAACTCTGAGAACTTATCAAAAGATAATGTTAACTTAATAACAGAGCCTTGTTGAACTGTTAAAACTTTATTAGAAGATAATTCACTATTTTCTTTTTTACCATTAAATGATGTTTCAATAGTCACTTTAACACTTGATGAGAAGTCGCCAATTGTTTCGTTAACAAGTTTAATTTCAACATCATTTGTTACCCTTTCAAACACGAAAGTGAAATTAGTGTTTTGAGATAAACTTTGCATATAGTGAGAATTATTCAAAATCACATTAAATCCAGCAAACTTTCCATCGATTGTTTGCGTTATTGATGTGATGTTTTCAGGTAATCCTTGAATAGTAGTTCCACTGATAATATAACCTATTAACCTATAACCAGTGCATGCATATGCACTGATAACTTGAGTGTTCGATTCTGCAAACGCAATTTCTTGATATTGGTTATCGGTTAAAGATAATTTGTTTCCAACTTCGTTGGTTAAATAACCCACATTTTCTAGGTTTGATATAATGTTTTCATTTTCAGAAACAACTAAGCTATAAGTAACGCTATATTTTTTGTTTGAATAAATTGCATACAAAGTAAGCTCAGTAGCACCATTTGCATATTTATCAAAAATTGCACCATTGATTGTTTTACCCAACTCAAACACATCATCACTTTCCAATGCGTTTTGCATATCGGTTAAATTAGCATATTTAATTGGCGACCAACCAACAAACGCATACTCTTCGTTATCATATGTGATGTTAGATGGTTTTTCAATTAATTTATATCCACTATTGTAATCAATAGCAGAGATATATTTATAATTGTTGTATTTAGCAGAATTATTTAGCGTTTGCAAAACAATTGAATATTCAATATTAATCCAATTAGATTTTAACTTAATAATATTTTGGTCTGGTTTAAATTTACTTATTGAAACATCAATTGAGGTTGCAGTGTTTCCACCACCATTCACAAGATAAATTCTAGCGCCAGCCATTTTATCTATAGTAAATTTATCGTTTCTATTTTCAACTTCTTCACCTATTTCATTCAAAGTTACAATTGTGAAATAAGCAAATTCATAACCACCTTTAACTGGAATCTCACTTGGAGAAATGAAAATAGAATTATTTGGAGAAGTTGATGTGGCTTTTTTATCATTAGGAACTTCAACCTTTCCACTTTCATTTTCGAAAGTAATAGTGTAAATCTCAGTAAATTTTGCAATAAGGCTTAAATTATTAGTTAGTTTTGAAGCGATTGAAACTCTTCCATCTGCCACATCTTTTAATGTGTTGAATCTGAATTCTTTATCATCTGAAATATAATACCAATAAGAAAATTCATAGCCATCTTTTTCTGGAATGTTTTCACCTGTTACATATGTTCCTTTCTCGTTGTACGTAACAGTTTCAACTGCAAACAACACATTATTATCGTAGCTTGACTTAGAATCATAATAGTTAATTGTGTATTCTTCCCAAGCCCAAATTGCGTATAGTGTTATCACAGTGTCCATATCATACTCGAATGGAACTAAATCACCATTGCTCAAATTAAAATCTGGCTCAGATGCTAAGTTATTAAAAGCAAAGCCACGTAATACTGAAAAATTTCTAGAAAACTCAAGTGTTCCAATAATATTTTCAATGGAAACTTTTGTTCCATCTTCAAACACAGACGAACCATTATAATTTTTAACAATAGTTGAATTGCTATAAGTTCCGTTATCGTTAATCACGCCACCATTAGCATCAAGTATCACTTCGTGCACCTTATTCCAAATTGGATATAAAGTTATTCCACTATCAACAATACTTAAATTTATATCAGTTCCAAATTGAATTTTTCTATTTGCTTCATCAGCCTCATTTGAAGCAAAACCTGCAAGCAAGTAACCATTTCTAACAATATAATTGCTTGAACCATCAACTTTACTTCTATCAAAATTAATTTCAATTACCGAATTGTGTTTATATTCTTTTATATTATTTATATCAAAACCAGCAATCAAAAAGTCATCCGCGCTACTCAATTCAAATCGAACTTTATAGAATGCGTGAATTTCTGTTTTGCTCAAACTATTCACAACATATTCATAAGTTGTTCCTTCATTTAATTTTTCAAACTTACTATTGTCTTCATATTTCCAAATTATTTCTTTAGCATTTTCTATAGTGCTATCGATTGAGACTGCATTATAACTACTGTCGAAATACTCAAGTTCATCTTTTGTTGCATTAATAACTTTTTTAACAACAATATTATCATTTGAATAAACTAAATTAATATGGCTAGATGCCCTAACAATTCCAACAAAATATAAGTTGCTATAGTAATAACTTCCGTTATTCGTTTTTTCTATAACATTTGATAATCCATTTGAATTGATAAAGTTTTCAATTTCTGAAACTAGTTTTGTTTCACCAACATAGAATAGTGCTTCAGCAGTTACACCATCTTCATTTTCATATTGGGCAACTTTTTTATCTTTATCAACCAACTTCCATCCAATAATTTCTTTTGTGCTGTCAGCGATAAGCAATCCAACATTATTCTTAGTTGGGAACTTAATTTCATCTCTTCTTGATTTTCCATTTGCATATGATATTTGAGAATCAATATATGAACCATCTTCATTTTTAATTAGGAAATTAAAATTATAAGTTGCTTGTTCCCATATAGCATTTAAAACATAGGTAGAAATTGATGAATTGTATGGAATAACATTAGACTCAGTTGAATCATTTGAAATTTTGATTCTATTTCTTTCGCCACCTGCGTTTGTAAGTTCAAATTGTTTTGTTTTTGTTTCGCCTGCCTCAACATATGAGTATTCCCAACGAATCAATGTTTTTTCTTCAGTGCTTAATGCAGTTAAAACTGGCAATTCAAAATATTCACCCACAACAACTTCTTTTGTTTTGCTATCGCTAGTGTTAACAACACCAACCCCACCTAAACTAAATGAAATATTAAGAACTCTACTCCAACTGCAATTCAAAGTTATTTTATTATCAGTTGGATTCAACTTATATTCATTTCCATTAATTAAAATAAAGAAGTTTGCTTCGGTTGATTTTGTGTAAATAATTAATGGGCTTGAATAATCAATTGAAACATCGCTTAAGGTTGTTTCAAACTCACCTGTTGATGAATTATAAGCATAACAAGAAAGAGTAAAAGATGTTAGTCTTCTTTTTATTCCGTTATATGTGTATTCAGTTGTATACGATTTTGTTTCAAAAATATCTTTTGGATTAGCAATATAATATTTATTTTCTTCAGTATACTTATCTTCACCAATTTGTGATTTAATTAATTCCACATTGTTGCACAATTCAAAATATTCATCTTTTGGTAAATTAACAACCGAGCCCGGCGCTCCACCAAGTTTGAACTCAACTGAAATATCAACTTTTTCCCATATAGCATATAGTGTTTCTTCACTATTAATTATAATGTTCTGATTTGAATTTGCTTCATTAACATTTTCAAATACTGATTCAGTTGACCAGCCTTTGAAAATATAGCCAACCTTAATCGGAACTAATTCAAGCTTATATTCATCTGCTCCAACTACTGCAATGTAAGTATTATTAAACAAATTTTCATTTTCCGCATAGGTGTAGGTTTTGGTTGTGCTAGAATCTTCAAAGTTTCCACCATTTGCATTAAATGTTACCTCAATGCTAGTCCAAACAATGTTTAATTTGATATCGCCTTTTATTTTAATATTTGTTTCATCTAAAACTTCATAGTTTTGAACTTGAGTTGAAGAATCAATCTCAACCATAACAAATCTATCTGTTGAGTTTTTCTTTTCAATCTTTGAAACCCAACCACTTAGCGTGTTTGATGTTTTATCAAAAACAGTTAAATATTTTAATGATACAGTTGTGAAAAGTGTTCCATTATCGTAAATATCTATGGTAAACTCTTCCGCAACTTTAATAGCAGATAAATAAATGAAAAATTCATCGCTAACATATTCCGACTTTATTTGGAATGATTCGTAAATTGCTTTTTTGTTGATCGTGTTAAATCCTGAAACTGAGTAACCTTCAATTTTAAATCTAGATAAATTCCCAATGCTCATTATAGACACAATTGAAATATTTTCAACATAGTTGAAATCTTTAACTGGGTTACTTGTTATCATTTCACCACTATCAACTGGGCAAAGTTTAGATTCACTTGAGGTTGCCTCACCATCAATAAATAGAACTGTGTATTGTTTTTCCCAAACTAGATCAATTGTAGCTTTTAATCCATCAGCGTTTGAAACAACACCCACGCCATTAATCGTAATGCTTTCGCCTAATCCATATTTCTTATCGTTAAACCTAAAGCCAGCTAATTTATAAGCCACAACTTTAGTTTCACCTAAAAATTTATTAGAAGTTTTAATATTAACATTATCAAAGTTAAGATTAATATTCATAGAATTAGGTAATGTATCGGTTGCGTTAAAAGTTAATGAGTTGTTGAAATCAATCTCAAAGCTCCCTAAGCCATCTAAATTTATTTCTGCGCCATTTGGAAGTGAAACGGTTTTTTCATTAAACGAAACGCTAACTTTTTTCGCATTCCATTTCTCTTGGAAAATATTGTTTTCTTCAAAGAACGCCTTAACTTCACTTAATGTTTTATATTCTTTTTGGTAGTTATCATCGGTTTCATTTTTGCTTAAATCCCTAACAATTAATTTATAGCCACCAATATTTTCAATTGTTAAAATCTTATTCTTTGAATTGTTCGAATGATCTAAAACTTCAAACCCAGCAAAATCAAAGCCATTAAATATATTCTTATTTGATGTGTTATCAATTAGAGTGTATAGCCCACTTAAAATTCCATCAGCAAAAATATAATTATAAGTGTAGTCCAACTCTCTTTGCAAATTTGTGTTTGGATTAATATATCTAAACACTAAATCCACACTCGTTGATTGGGTATCGAAAATCAAAGTTATAGTTTGCTTGCCATCAACCAACTCGCCTAAGATTTTCACATACTCATCATCAGAAGCATAAGCCTCATCAAGCTCAACAGCACGATTTAACAATTCAATAAAATCGTATTGAGTTTTCAATCTATAGATAATTGATGATCTAGCATTTAACTTAACAACTTTTCCAGACTCATCAGAACTTGTGAATGTTATCTTTGCATTATTTGCAATTGTTTGATCTTTTAACTCGTTTATTGAATCAACTTCATTTCCATTATCATCAATAAATTTAAAATCAAACTTCACCCTGCCAAACACTGCAACAATGCTGGCACCTTCAGTTTTGTTAAATTTCTCATCTTTCGAAATAATCGATAAACCTGTTGTGTCTTCTGCGTTGTTAGCAAACTTACACTCTTCACCAAACGCCCAACCTTTGAAATAATAGCCTGTTGGAATGTATAAATTATTTTCAAAGTCTTTTAAACCATCAACAATGTTTGAATCATATTTAATTGTTGATTGAGAAACTGAATTTGTTATTATCGAATTATCAGCTTCTACTATTCTATTTGAAATGGTAAGGGAATATTCGTTAGCCTCAAACTCCGCCACAAGCACTGCAGTGCTAGTTCCAGTTGCATACTCATCTAATATGTATGTTGAGGTTGCACCATATTCAACATCGCTATTCAAAGCTTTAACACACTTAAATGTGTATCCCGTTTTAACAAGCCCACCAATTATATCGCTAATATTTAATTGGTAGCCAGTTGCATAAGCTTTTTCGTTGGCGTTGAAATGGATAACCCCTTCACTACTTTCATTCAACTCTTCAAAATTTTTGCCATTCAATAATCCAACATATTTTCCACTTTCATCCTTTTTCGCAAAAGGTGAATCAACAACTACAAGCGTTAAATGTTTTTCAATCGCCGGAACAAATACTAGTTTATATTCACCACTAAGCAAATCTTTTAAATTTTCATACCAGTAAATAAAGTTTTCATCAATATCTTCTCGCTCTTCACTATAGTAAATTTTTTGGTTCTCACTATATCTAAAGCATTCGTTAATATTTATTGATGTAACATTATTTTTAACATAGTCTTCATTACATAAATTTATTTTATTAGGAGAATCACCACCACCATTGAAAATAAAAGTTTTAACTAAATTTTCACCAACTTGGTTGAACCTAAATAGTTGTTTGTAAATTGATTTGTCTGAATTCTTAACAAGATATAATTTCCAACCAACCACCACATTATTTCCATCTTCTTTAATTGGTTTATTATCCCCAGCATTCTTACTAACCCAATCAGCAACATTATCAATCGACATAGTTGAACCAAATGTTACATTTGGATTTTTAATAATATTTGATGTACTGATATTTGCAATATTATCGCAACTATAATATTCAAAAGGAATAGATTTAGCCACCCAGTCAGCATATAGTTTTAAAACGTAATCTTTGAAAATAGATTGAAGGTTTCCACTTCCACTTATTTTAATTCCTGTTACTTCATTAGACCTATAGTAAAAAGTATTCGAGCCATCAGCTGTTAACCAGCCATTTATTCTATAACCTTCTTTGGTTACTTTTTCACTTATTGCTTTATAAATTTTTTGAGCTTCTTCGAAATAATCATCGCCACTATTGTTCAATGTACCCAAAACAATAGTGCTTTCACTTCCTTCAACGAAACCTTTTAATTTGTAAAAATTCTTTCCGCTATTCAATTCGGAAATATTCGCATAAAGTTCAACAACATAATAAGGTGTCCACACAGCAAATAAGTCAAAGTTTCCATTATTATTGAATGAGCAAGAATTGCCATTTAGCTTGTATGCGATCTTAATAGTTGTTTCATTTTGTTCAATTTCGCATGTAAACGAAACTGAGCTATCTTTTAAGAATTGAGCAATTCCAGTGCTTGAACCAGACCAGCCCATAAATTTATAATTATTTTCTTCAAAGTAACCTTCTGTTGTTGGATCTTTAATTAAAATTGGAACCCCCTTTTTAATTTCTTCAGTGTAAGGACAAAGCTCTGTTGGAGCCCCACTTGCTTTAGGCGCGTTTAGATTGAACATTATTTTTTTGTTTTCAAATTTTGGTTTAAGTGAAACACTATATTGACTATTTTCACATTTTGCCTTAGCAATAATATTATTTCCATCAACTAAGCAAACACCTTCACTTGCAACATACTTTAATGTAAGAGTTCCAACATTATTTAATGAAACATATTTGTTTTCATCATCTCCATACCAACCAATATGATTAAATAAAGGTTTTAAAACTCTAAACTCACTAAATTGAGCTTCAACTTTTTCATTAAACACCACTTTCAAAATTTTTGACGAAACTAAATCATATGAGTTTGAATCATTTAAATTATCTTCAACTAAATATTCTTCTTTTTCACTTTCATTTATTTCCAATATTAAATTATACTCACGATTATTCCATTTCGAAACAAGGTAAACATCACAACCATTTTCCAATTTGTAATACAATGAATTTAAATCAACTATTTTATTACTAAGCTTTTCATACACACCATTAACCAACTTGCATTGATAAAATCCATCTAAATAGTATTGGAATGCATCTCTTTTAGTACTTAATGAGGTGTTTATAGATTCCACAACACTAGAGATATTGAAATTCTTAACCAATTTATCCATATAGCAAATCATGTTGAAATCATTTAGAATAGTATAAGAGCCATCAACATTTTCATTTACAAAATAAATATTGTATTTCTTAGCAACATACTTTGCAAAAATATGATTTTTATCATTTTGCAATGGCTTATTAATATCGAACTTTCTAGTTCTCGCCTCATCGGTGAACCAACCAACAAACTCATAACCTTCATATTCGTTTGGCGTTGGCATTGATGAAAGAACCGTGCCTTTTTTTATTTTAACAACAGATTTTTCATTATACTTGAAATCTCCATTTTCATAATCCAATTCACCATCATCACCAACAAAAGCACTTGCAATTTGGTATTCAAAAACAACGGTGCATCTTTTATACATCGCAAAATAAACACCAAACGCAGAAGCGATTAGAATTGAAAAGAAAAAGATAAAGAACACCAATAACTTTCTTTTCTTTTTCTCTTTTTCGTTAGGATTCTTTGCTTCGCCTAATTTTAAATTTTTTGATAATTCACCTAACCCATTATCATAACTATTATTTTGTTTTTCTGAATAATTCGCCATTTCTCATTTCTCCTTATTGTGAAAAAACCCTTATTTATTTTAACAACAAACTTAAATTCATCACCATAGTAGATATAATAACTAAACTTGTTATATAAAATGTTTAAGTTAATATTATATACTATATTATATAATGAACTAAAAACAGCAGTCAAACAAATTACAACAATAAACAACCAAAATTGCCAAATATTGCTAAAATTATGCTTTTTATAATTTTTATAAGGAGATGTTTTTTAATAACAAAAACTTGAAATAAATTTACAAAACAAAACTTGATAAAAAACAATTTTAATTAAAAAATAAACCTGAAATTTAGCCTTTTTTTGTTTTTGTTAAACGTTAATTTTTGAAAATTTATTTTGCTTTCAAGTTCCTTAATTTTATTTTTTGCAATCAATATTTTTTAATACTTTTAAACTCAGTGTTTTTAAAAAAAACAGTCCCTCACCTTAAGGGACTTGATGCGTTAATTAATTATTGAGCAAAAATGCAAAAATAGGCAAAGCACTATTGTATTAAAAACGAAAACAATAAAAAAGCGAAAATGCAAGCAGAACAAGGCTCGCTAAAATTTTAATAGGGAGTTTATAATCGAGCAAATTTATATAAGCGACACGAAGTGGCATTTAATATAAATTGCGATGATTCAAAACTGAGAGTTTTGCGTTTAGCAAAAATGCTTGGGAACACTTCCCAAGCATAAGTGCGATTAGCACTGCTCTCTTTCTGTTTATGCGTAATAAGTAACCGTTTTAAAATTTTAGCAGAAACACAGTACTGCGAAGCACAGAATTAATCATTACTTATTCAAAAACGGAAACAATAAAAAAGCGAAAATGCAAGCAGAACAAGGCTCGATTAATTTTCAAGGTGGGAGTTTATTGTAATAAATGACCATTTTGAAAATTAATCAGAAACACAGTACTGCGAAGCACAGCATTCACCATTACTAATTCAAAAACGAAAATAATAAAAAAGCGAAAATGCAAGCAGAACAAGGCTCGATTAATTTTCAAGGTGGGAGTTTATTGTAATAAATGACCAT
>CAKVOF010000025.1 GCA_934778125.1 uncultured Clostridia bacterium | reverse complement strand
ATTTTAAAATTGTAAAAAATGCGGATGAAGTTTTAGAGGAACTTGAAAGAATAGATAAAATAAAAGAAAATTTAGATATTGCCATTGATGGTGGTGTTGTTAAAATAAATGAGGTTAAACTTAGAGATAAAATTGGATTTACTAATAAGTTTCCAAAGTGGGCTATGGCTTTTAAGTTTGCACCAAAAGAAAAAATCTCTAAAGTTTTAAATGTTTTGTGGCAAGTTGGAAGAACAGGAAAGTTAACTCCTATTGCTGAAATTGAGCCAGTGGAGTTGGCTGGAGCAACAGTTAGAAGAGTAACATTGAATAACTTTGATGATATCCAAAGAAAAGATGTTAAGATTAATAGTGATGTTGTAGTTAGGAGAAGCAATGAAGTTATTCCAGAAATATTGGGAGCAAAACAGCATTATTCGAATAGCTTGGATATAGAGAAACCAACACATTGTCCTGTTTGCGGGAGTAATGTGGTGCAAGAAGGAGTGAACATATTTTGCTTAAACAAGAATTGTTCAAAGCAAATAAATGAGAAAATGGTACACTTTTGCTCGCGTAATGCTATGAATATTGAAGGCGTAAACAATAAAACTGTTGAGAAACTGAGAATAAATCTTGAAATAACAGATATCTCTGACCTTTACAACATCACGAAAGATGAATTATTAACATTGGAAAATTTTAAAGATAAAAAAGCGGATAATTTTATAAAAAATGTTGAGAAAAGTAAAAATTGTGAACTTGGCAATTTTATCTACGCGTTGGGAATCTCATCTGTTGGCGAAAAAACTGCGAATGATTTGGCTAAATATTTTAAGAGTTTGGAAGTTATTATGAATGCCTCAATAGAGGAACTCCTAGAAATTGATGAAATTGGTGATGTTATAGCTTATGGAATAAGGGAGTATTTTGATAATCCTCATAATATTGAAACAATACAAAAGTTATTGCAATGTGGTGTTAATCCCACATTTACACAAAAAGAAACTAAATATGATGAAAGTTTAACGAATAAAACAATTGTTTTAACTGGTTCATTAGAAAATTTTTCACGAGAGGAAGCGAGTAAAATAATTGAAAGTTTTGGAGGAAAAACATCATCATCAGTTAGTAAAAATACAGATTTAGTTATTGCGGGGGAAAGTGCAGGAAGTAAATTATCAAAAGCAAAAGAATTGGGCGTTAAAGTTATTATGGAGCAAGATTTTATAAATATTATCAATAAAAATCAATAAAACGATTGAATTTTGATTATTAATATAGTAAAATAATTGCAACTATTGTTATATTAACTTATTTTGTTTATAGGAGAATAAAATTATGATGTTAGAACCACCAATTGATGATTTGGTTAAAAAAGTCGGAAATCCATATGTTTTAGCTGTTATGGCAGGAAAACGTGCTAGATTTTTGCAAACAGTTTTATCAGAAGAAGAAAGAGTAAAAGAATCTGAAACTTCTAGAGCAATTGATGAAATAAATGAAGGAAAAATTATTCAAGGTTAATTTTTAACCTTTGTTTTGCGTTGTGAAGAAAATTAAAAAATACCATATGCAAAATTTTTCTGCTATGGTATTTTTGTTTTAGGATTGGTATGATAGCTGAAGTTATAGTTGATGTTTTAAATAGTGAAGTCGATAAAGTATTTGAATATATAATTCCGGATGATCTATGCGTTGAAATTGGGCATAGGTTACTTGTTCCTTTTGGGAATAGAAGTATTGAAGGGTATTTATTAAGCATAAAGGAAAAGTCTTCATTTGATAGTTCAAAATTAAAGCAAATAATTAGTGTTTTAGATGAGAAACCTCTAATAAATAACGAGTTGATGCAACTTATACGTTTTATGAAAGAGAAATACTATCTTAGATATGTTGATTGTTTTAGGTTAATCATCCCTAGTGAAATAAGAAATGGTAAAGTTAGATCATTGGTAAAAAAAACATTAAGATTGGCTGATGAAAATGTTGTTAATAACTATATTTTAAAACTTCGCGCAAACAGTAAAAATCCGCAATTTATCATAAATTACCTTAGAGAAAATGGGGTGGGAGACTACACACAGCTTGCATCAAAATATTCTAATTCCACGGTAAATAAAATGATAGAGCAAGGTGTTCTGATTATAGATGAAGTAAAAGTTAATAGAGCACCAACAAACACACTTGAAGTTGTGAATAAATCAATAACATTAACAAGTGAACAGCAATATGCGGTTGATTCAATATGTGATAAGCCAGACTTATATTTATTGTATGGCGTAACAGGAAGCGGAAAAACAGAAGTTTATATGAATGTTATAAATAAAGTTTTAAACGAGGGCAAAACAGCAATAATGCTTGTTCCTGAAATATCTTTAACGCCACAAGTTGTTGGGCTCTTTACAGCTAGATTTGGAAACGATATTGCAGTTATTCATAGTGGGCTTAGCGCTGGTGAAAAGTTTGATGAATGGAAAAGAATTTATGAGGGTGATGCAAAAATTGTTGTTGGAGCAAGAAGCGCTATTTTTTCGCCCTTAAAAAATTTAGGGGTAATTATTATTGATGAAGAACATGATTCTTCATATGTGAGTGACTCAAACCCAAGATATTTCACGAGTGATGTTGCACAGTTTAGAGCAAAGTACAATAATTGTTCGCTAGTTCTTGGTAGTGCAACACCTAATATAGAAAGCTTTTATAAAGCCAAAACTGGTGAATATAAACTGCTTGAATTAACTAAAAGAGTAAATAATAGAGATATGCCACCGATCAATATCGTTGATATGTGTTCAGAATTCAGAATGGGGAATAAAACACCCTTTTCTGCAGTTCTTATAGATAAATTAAAAGAAGTTGTTTCTAACAATAATCAAGCAATTTTGTTTATTAATAGGCGAGGATTTTCTTCGTTTTTAATGTGTAGAGATTGTGGCTATATACCCAAGTGTGAAGATTGTGATGTTTCATTAGTTTATCATAAGTTCGATAATGAAATGAAATGTCATTATTGCGGGAAAAGGTATAGGGTTTTAACTAGATGTCCAAATTGTGGTAGTGAAAACATTAAACTTGGTGGCGTTGGAACAGAAAGGGTTGTTAGTGAACTTAAAGAAATATTTCCAGATGTGCCGATATTTAGAATGGATAACGACACAACTAAAACAAAAAACTCGCATTCAAAAATTTTAAACGAATTTTCAAAATCAAAGCCTGCAATTTTGGTTGGAACACAAATGGTTGCGAAAGGTCACGATTTTCCAAATGTCTCGCTTGTTGGAATCTTAGAAGCGGATTTAAGTTTGTTTTTTAATGATTATAAGGCTAGTGAAAGAACATTTCAATTAATTACGCAAGTTTCAGGAAGGGCAGGCAGGAGTGATGTTGAGGGATCTGTTATTCTTCAAACATATTTCCCTAAAAACTATGTTTATAACTTAGTTTCATCATATAACTATAAAAAGTTTTATGAAAAAGAAATCAATTTACGAAAAGTAACTAAATTCCCTCCTTTTAGTAAAATCATAAGAATATTAATAACCAGTGAAAATGATGACTTAGCAAAAGGAAAAACTCACGAAATATTTTTGAAATTAAAAGATTTAAGAATAAAAAACAAGGAAAAATTTATTTTTTTAGAAGCAATGCGATCGCCTGTTGGAAGAATCAAAACAAAATTTAGATATCAAATCGTTACAAGAATTGTTGATAGTAATTCTTTATTAGAAAAAAATATAAACGAAATTGTTGGAGAAAATAAGAAGAATGTTTCAATTTTTATTGAACAAAATCCACAAAGTTTGAGTTAATTGTTTTTAATATAATATAATTTATGCTAAAGTATGTATAGGAGAAAAGTATGGCATTAAGAAATATTGTTTTTTCAGATAATGAATTGATTAGGAAAAAAAGTAAATTAGTTGAAAAGTTTGATGATAATTTAGCTGTTCTACTTGATGATATGTATGATACTATGGTAAAAAATCGTGGTGTTGGAATAGCAGGCCCTCAAGTTGGTGTGCTTAGAAAGGTTTTTGTTGTTGAATCGAATGGTGTTAAGATGGAATTTGTTAATCCGGAGATTGTGTCACAAGAAGGCTCATCAATTGAGGTTGAGGGGTGTTTGTCGGTTAAGGGAATTAATGGTTATGTTGAAAGACCAACAAAGGTAACTATTAAAGCGCAAACTCGCGATGGAGATAGTTTCACTTACACAGTATCAGGCTGGTTAGCCAGAATTATATGCCACGAAAACGATCATCTAGATGGAATACTATTTATTGATAAAATGTTAGAAGAGTATAAACCTAATAAAAGGAAAAATAAATGAAAATTATATTTTTAGGAACGCCTGAGTTTGCAATAAACAGTTTAGATGCTTTGTATAACTCAAACAATGAAGTTATAGCAGTTGTTTGTCAGCCTGATAAACCAATAGGAAGGGGTGGAAAAATTGTTCCTTGTGCTGTAAAAAAATACGCTATTGAACACAATATACCAATTTATCAATTTCAAAAAATAAGATTGGAAGGTGTTGAACCATTAAAAGCGTTAAACGCTGATGTTATGGTAACATGTGCTTATGGTCAAATTTTAAGCAAAGAGTTGCTTGATTTAACACCAAATGGTGTTATAAATATTCACGGAAGCTTGCTTCCTAAACACAGAGGTGCGGCACCTATCCAATATACCATTATTAATGGAGAAAGCACTTCTGGAATATCGATTCTTAAAAGTGATGTTGGAATTGATGATGGAAAAGTGATGCTTGAAAGAGAATTAAAGGTTTTGCCAAATGAAACCGCGGGAGAACTAGCTGAAAGGTTATCTGTTTTAGGTGCATCTTGTATTATTGAAGCTTTAGACTTAATTCAATGCGGAAAAGCTGAATTCACTTCTCAAGATGAATCTCAAGCAACATTCACAAAAATGTTAAAGCCTGAGAATGCTCAAATAGATTTTACCAAATCCGCTTTTGAGGTTAAGAATTTTATAAATGGTTATAACCCATCACCAGTTGCATTTTTTATGCTAAAAGGCAAGAGATTTAAAGTCTATAACGCTCATATGATTGAAAAAGATGATATTAGAATCAAAGATAAAAAAGAATGTGTGATTGGTGAAGTAGTTGTGGCAAAATCAAAGCAAGGTTTAATTATTAAGTGCGGTGAAGGTTTTGTTTCAATTGATAAAATTCAAGCAGAGAATGGGAAGGTTTTATTTATTAAAGACTTCTTAAATGGAAATGCAATTATTGAAGGTGAAATAGCAAATGAATAAGGAATTATTATATTCTTTTAATGTTTTGAAGGCAGTTTATATTGACGATGCCTATTCAAGTATTGAATTAAATAAGCTTCTTCAAAACTCAGCTATGGAGAAAGTTAATACGCAACTTATAACTAAAATTGTTTATGGAGTGCTAGAAAAAGATATTTACCTATCTTATGTTCTTTCATTATTCTGCAAAAAAAAGCCTGATGAAATATCAGAACTTTTGTTAAAAATGGGTATTTATATTTTGCAAAATATCAATAGTATCCCAACTTATACTTGCGTTAATGAAATAGTTGAGATATGTAAAAAATACAATAGCAAGTTTGTTTGTGGATTTATTAACGCAACTCTTAAAAAAATATCAACATCTAAAATTGAACTTCCTAAAGAAAACAAAGTTAAATATTTGTCGGTTAAGTATAGCTATCCTGAATGGATTGTAAAAAAATTAATAGAAGAATATGGTGAAGAGTTTGTTGAAAAGATGCTTTCTTATAGTTTAACCACATTAACACATATAAGAATTAATGATAGGAAAACAACAATTGATGAGTTTAAATCTTTATTAAAGAGTAAATCAATTAATTATGAAGAAAGTCCGTTAAATAATTGCTTATTTGTTGATTATTCAGAGCTAAATAAAAGTAAAGAATTTTCAACGTATTATGCTGTGCAAGGAATTCCTAGCATTGTTGTTTGTAACAATTTTCCCAAAAATGCTAAGGTTGATGTTTTGGATTTATGTTCAGCTCCTGGCGGAAAAAGTGTTTTAATTGCAAGTAACAATCCAGAAGGGAGAATTATTAGTTGTGATATATACGAAAACAGATTAAAGCTTGTGAAAGAATATGCTGATAAATATGGAATTAAAAACATAGGTTATAAAGTTAATGATGCGTGCGAAATTAACGAAAAATGGATAGGCAAATTTGATTACGTTCTTTGCGATGTTCCTTGCAGTAATCTTGGTGTTGTGAATAAAAAGCCAGATGTTTTATTGCGAAAAACAAACAACAACATAAAAGATCTGTCTAAAATTCAAGAAGATATTTTGAATATAGCAAGTTTATATCTAAAGAAAGGTGGTGTTTTGATATATAGCACTTGCACTATCATGAAAGAAGAAAATCAGAACATTTTGAAAAATTTTCTTGATAATCATATAAATTTTGAAGCAGTAGATATAAACACTTGTGGGATAGATGTCTTAAAGAATGGTAAATTTTGTACCTTTATTCCACACATAAGTAAATGTGAAGGCTTTTTTATAGGAGGAATTAAACGTAGATGACAATATTATTAGATTACACAAAAGAAGAATTAACAGAAATAGTCTTGGGTTATGACCAACCAAAATTTAGGGCAGAACAATTATATAATGCGCTATATAATGGAAAAGATTATGAAGATAAAATTAACCTTCCTAAAGATTTTATTGAAAAGCTACAAGAAGGTAATATGATTCTTCAACCAATCAAAATCTATAAAGTTCTGAAATCAAAATCTGGAACAACAAAGTTTCTTTACTTATTGCCGGATGGAAATATTATAGAAGGCGTTTTAATGGAGTATAAATTTGGGAACACAATATGTGTTTCAACTCAAGTTGGTTGTAAAATGAATTGTGCTTTCTGTGCTAGCGGTTTAAACGGATTTATTAGAAATTTAAGCGCTGGTGAAATTATTGGGCAAGTGGTGGCAGTTAATAAATATCTTGGTGGAACCGTTAAAGATAGAAAAATAACTAATATTGTTTTGATGGGAAGTGGTGAACCCTTAGATAACTACACTAATACATTGAAATTTTTAAACCTCGCAACAAATAAAGATGGGTTTAATTTTAGCGTTAGAAATATATCTTTATCAACAAGTGGAATACCAAGCAAAATAGAAGCGTTAGCAGATAGTGGATTTCATATAACATTGTCTATTTCATTACACGCTCCAAACAACGAAATTAGAAGAGAAATTATGCCTATAGCAAGAAGATATAGTATTGAAAGTGTTTTGGAAGCTGCAAAATATTATAATACTATTACAAATAGGAGAATATTAATTGAATATATTCTTGTTGATAAAGTTAATAATAGCATATCTAATGCAAAAGAATTGGCAACGTTGCTTAAAGATTTACCTTGTCATGTGAATTTAATAAAACTTAATGAAGTAGATGGCAGGATGTTAAAAACACCATCTATCGAGAGTTGCAATAAATTTTTAGAAACTTTAAATAAATTGCAAATTAGTGCAACATTGAGAAGAACTCTTGGAGATGATGTGGAAGGGGCGTGTGGTCAATTAAGAAATAGTGAATTAAAGAAAAATAATAAATAGGAGAGATTATGCTTAAATTTTTAGGTAAAGGGAATGCTTTTGATGTTGATTTTGGAAATACTAGTGCATTTTATAAAGATGATAAAAAACTAATACTATTTGATTGCGGTGAAGATGTCTTCAAGAAAATAGTTCAATTTAAACTATTGGAAAATGTTAAATTGGTATATGTGTTTATCACACATTTGCACTCGGATCATATTGGAAGTTTAGGTACTCTTATTGCTTATATAAATTTTGTTTATAGCAAAAAATTAAAATTAAAAATAATTTATCCTGACATTGAGCGTTTAACTCAATTATTAGAACTAATGTGCATAAAAAAGAACCAAATTTCAATTTATAATTGTAAAGATATATTAAAAGAAATTCCTTGTTTTGAAGTTAAACAAGAACATGTTGATGGGAGTTATGGTTATATTATAAAAATCCAGGACAAAACAGTATTTTATTCAGGTGATACAAGCGTAATTAATACTCAAGCATTAAATATGCTTCAGATTGGCGAAATTGATTATTTTTACCACGAAGTGAGCTTATTCAAAACAACATTACACACAAGTGTTGATGAGTTAAACAGGGCAATACCTAAGGAATTCCGTGAACGTGTTTATTGTATGCATCTAGATAACGAAGCTGAACAGAAAGTTATTCAATTAGGTTTTAAGCCAGTTGAATTATATTTAAAAAAAAGTGAGAAAGTTGTAAAGAAATAATATGAATGAAAGCATAGGTCAAGTATTAAAAATTCTTAATGGAAATATTCAAGTTTTATTAAACGAGAAAATTGTTTTATGTGACATAAGAGGTAGCTTAAAAAAGAATGGGAGAGTTTTGGTTGGAGACATTGCTAAACTAGAAAAAGATGAATCAAGTGATAAATATATTATAACTAATATTTTAAAGCGAAAGAATGCGCTAATTAGGCCAACATTGGCAAATCTTGATCAATTGTTTATAGTTATAGCGAAAAAACCTGAGCCAGACTTTTTGCTGGTGGATAAACTTATAGTTTATTGTGAGAAAAATAAAATTATACCATTTTTAGTGATTAATAAAAAAGACTTGTTTTCGGATGAAGAAATAGAAAATATTAAATTTCAGTATAAAGGAATTGTTAAAGAAATTCTTTTAACCAATGCAAAAAAAGGTGAATTGTCTAACTTGAAAGATTATTTAGTTTATAAATTGTCTGCTTTTGCAGGCCAAAGTGCTGTGGGAAAAAGTACATTGATAAATGCGATTATTCCAAGGTTACACCTTGAAAC
This sequence comes from uncultured Clostridia bacterium, assembly GCA_934778125.1. Taxonomy (GTDB): domain Bacteria; phylum Bacillota; class Clostridia; order Christensenellales; family UBA1242; genus UBA11490. The sequence continues at coordinate 9,254 of CAKVOF010000025.1, read as the reverse complement.
TAATATTTTAAGTTTGAAAATTGAGAGAGGAAAACATACAACAAGGCACAGCGAAATATATATCAGTGACAATATTAAATTAACTGATACACCAGGATTTAGTATGCTTGATTTGGAAATGAACCCAAAAGATTTAAAAAATTACTATCTAGATATGCAGAAATTTGCTAATAACTGTGAGTTTCTTGATTGTTGCCATGTAAACACTAGTGCTAAATATTGCGGAGTTGTCAGAGCTGTTGAGATAGGCGAATATAGCAGTGAAAGATTTGAAAGATACTGCAACTTATACAATAAAGTAAAACAAAATTGGGAGAAAAGATATGATTAGAATTTGCCCTAGTACCAATCCTTGCGATGAAGAAAAATTAGTGGACTATGCAAAAGAAATGCAAGCATATGATATAAGATTTATGCATTGCGATGTTATGGATGGTGTTTTTGTTGAGAATAAATGTCTTTCTGTTGAAAAAATAAGAGAGATTACAGAAGAAACACAAATTGGTTTAGACATTCATCTTATGGTTTCTGAGCCGTTAATGGTTTTAGATAAGTTTTTAGAATTGCCCGCAAATTTCATAACAATGCACTATGAAGCTTTTAAAAACAGTTCAGATATATTAAGAGCTGTTGATAAAATACACAAAAAAGGAGTTTTAGCTGGTATTAGCATAAAACCAAATACAAATATTAGCGCAATCAAACCATTATTGCCATATATTGATTTAGTTTTAATTATGAGTGTTGAACCTGGAAAGAGTGGTCAAGAATTTATTGAGGGTTCTATAGGTAAAATAAAAGAAATATACTCGTTTATAGTACAAAACCAATTGAGGGTCAAAATTGAAGTTGATGGCGGAATAAATAAAGATAATATAAGAGATGTGGTGAATGCTGGTGCTAGTATGGTTGTGATTGGTAGTGCACTTTATAATAGCGAAGATAGGAAAAATTTTGTTGAGTATGTTCAAAGAATCTAACTAAGTAAACTATTTTGGTAAAATTAGCATAATATTTTATAGTAATAAAATACGTAACTATACGATATATTACATAAGGGGAGATGCTATGAAAATATTATGTTTTAAATGCCCAAGTTTTTTGAAACCACTATTCAAGTTAATTTTTTATAAGCAATTAAATAAATAAAAAAATTCACATAATTTTTATGTGAATTTTTTTATTATTCTTGTTCAGACTTTTTTAATGTTTTTAAACATCTTGTGCAAATATACTTTTTAGTTTGTTTGCCATTAATCTCAACTGGTTTCTTTTGAAGGTTTGCACCCCAAGTTCTTTTAGTTGCAATATGTGAGTGGCTAACTTGATTTCCTGCCACTCTACTTTTACCACAAACACAACATTCTTTTGCCATAACAACCACCCCCATAGGATTTTTTATTATTTTAAACGCATATGATTATAACAAAAGAAATTACTAAATGCAAGAACTTTTTACAAATTTAACAAACAAATAAACTTTTTTGGATTAATAGGTATAAATTTATATTAAATGTGTTGCAAAATTAGGTTAATTATTCTATAATATTAAAGATTTACCGTTGGCAAGTGTTTTGTTGATGGTGGTTTTCAAGACAATAATTAATATTGTATATTTATTTGTTGTTTATAATATGTTGTATATTTACACATAATTTATAATGGCATTATATCATAATAGTTTCAAGGAGAGTTGTATGCCTGTTAACACAGTAAATGCATATGGAAAAATTTCAATAAGCAATGATGCAATTGCAAGCGTTACTGGTCATATTGCAAGAGATTGTTATGGAGTGGTTGATTTAGTCAATCAAAACTTTTTTGATAGTGTTTCAAGCGCTGTTAATAAAAAGAAAAATAAAGGTATTAAAGTTGTTACCGTTGGTAACAGAATTTTTATAGATTTGAATGTAGTATTAAAATATGGTGTTTCAATTGCAACCGTAACGAATAATTTGAAGTCTGCAATCAAATACGGAATTGAAGAATTTACTGGTATGATTGTTAATTCAGTTAATATTAATGTGGTTGGTATAAGAGTTTAGGCACTGTTTTTTTTGTTGAAAGGGGAAGGTTTACATGCAGAAAACAATAAGCGGAACTATGTTTCGTAAGATGATTAATGGTAGTTCAAAAGTATTAGAAGAAAATAAAAAATTAGTAGATTCACTTAACGTGTTTCCAGTTCCAGATGGTGATACTGGAACAAATATGAGTTTAACTTACTCAAGTGCAGTTAGAGAGTTAAATAATTGTTTAGAAAATAATTTTTCTGCAATTGCAGATAGCTTAGCAAAAGGTGCTTTACGTGGTGCTAGAGGAAATTCTGGTGTTATTTTGTCTCAAATATTAAAAGGAATTTCTAATGTTATTTCAACATGTGAGGGTGAATTAACAACTAAAATTTTTGCTAAAGCATTAGCTGAAGGGGCTTCTGTTGCTTATAAAGCAGTAACAAAGCCAAAAGAAGGAACAATATTAACTGTTATCAGAATTATTTCTGAATCAGCCCAAAAGAACTGTAAGAAAACAAATTTTGAGGACTTTTTCGATGCAATATTAAAAGATGGTGAAGATATACTTCAACAAACACCTGAGATGTTACCAGTGCTTAAAAAAGCTGGAGTCGTTGATGCAGGAGGTAGAGGTTTATTAATTATTCTTACAGGAATGTATCGTGTGCTTCTTGGTGATGAAGCCGTTGATATTAACATCGAAGAAATGATTAATTCGGCCTCTAATATGCCTAAAAGTAATGACTTCTATATCAACTTAGAAAATTTGGCTGAAATTGAATTTGCTTATTGTACTGAGTTTATGGTAACTCATATGAAAAAGAAAACAACAATTAGCGATATTGATAAGTTGCGTGAGAATTTGATGAGTATTGGTGATAGCGTTGTGTGTATTGGAGACTTACAACTAGTAAAAGTTCACGTTCACTCTAACGAGCCAAACCTTGCCTTAGGCTATGCATTAGAATTAGGGGAAATTATTAATATTAAAATCGAAAATATGTTAGAGCAAAATAGGGAACTAAAGCGTTCTATGACTCAAAAAGAACAAAACCTAAAAGAATTTGGAATGGTTGCTGTTGCACCAGGTGATGGAATTGCCAATGTATTTACGGATATTTTAGTAGATAATGTTATTGAAGGTGGTCAAACAATGAACCCATCTGCCGATGACATTGCAAAAGCAGTTGATAAAGTTCCTGCAAAGGCAGTTTTCGTACTTCCAAACAATAAAAATATCATTTTAGCTGCTGAACAGGCTAAAGCTTTAACAAATAAGTATATTTATGTAATTCCAACAACATCAGTTCCAGAAGGTTTAGCTTCGGGTTTAGCCTATAATCCAGATGGTACACTGGAAGAAAACTTAGAAGCAATGCTAAATGCTAAAGATTCAGTAAAATCTGCAAGTGTTACATATGCAGTGAGAACAACCCATATAGATGGTTTTGATCTAAACAAAGGCGATATTATAGGTTTAGATGATAAATCAATCATAGCTAAGGGTAATCTAGTAAACGAAACAACAACACAATTAATTGATAAAGTTATTGATCCTAATGTTGTTAATATGACATTGTTCTATGGTAAAGATGTGAATGAAAACGATGCCAACGCTTTAGCTAACGCTTTAGAGGAAAAATATCCTAACTGTGATGTCACTTTATTATATGGTGGACAACCAGTTTACTATTATATTATTTCACTGGAATAGTTTTTTAAAAAAATTCGAAAATTTTAATAAAAATTGTTGACAATAAGGTATGTTATGTTTATAATATACCTTGTAATCCTCAGTAGCTCAGCGGTGGAGCACTCGGCTGTTAACCGATAGGTCGTAGGTTCGAATCCTACCTGGGGAGCCAAAAGAGCAAGCTTATAAGCTTGCTCTTTTTTTGTTTTATATGTGTATAAATAAATAAAAAATACCAAAGATATACTTATAAATATCTTGGTATTTTTTTATTTTAAATTCTCGTTAGAAGCTAATTCTTTTGCAATTAATTCATCAACTTTTCTTTCTCTTGTTATTAGTTCAATGTGTTTTAAACTATTTTGGTGCTTTAGTAAACTTTCCTTGGTTGCTGTTTTCATAAATTCAGTGAACCCCCAAAGCAGTTTGTCGCTAGTTAAAAAACTATATATATCACTTAGTTTAATTTTATCTTTTTTTATTTCATCAATTAGAGTGTTGAATGCAGAAATTGCTTCATTGAGCCAAAATTCGTTGGTATAATCACATAATAATTTAATCGTTTTAATTTTAAAATTATTATCTTTATTATAAAAGTTAGTTAAAAAATTGGTATAATATCTTATATTAAAAAAATCATCAACTTTTGGGTTCGTGTTTATAGTTTTAAGCAAATAATTATAATACATATTGTTATTATCAATTAAATAATCAATTTCTTTCATGAGTATTCCTTATTTTTTGAATATTTTAATATTTTTGTGTGAGTTTGTCAAATGTATTTATTATTGTTTTGTTTTGTGCATAATTTGTGTTACTATTATGATATAATGTGAGGTGAAAAATGATAGTATTGGCTTATGATCATCGTGCTTTTGAACTTATGAAACATATTAAATCATATTTTAAAGAGAATAAAATGGAATATGTGGAGTTCGCAAGCAAAGATTATGATCCGCTTGATAGTTACGCTGATTTTGCTAAGCAGGCAAATGAATATATCTTAACGCATACTGGTTCGATCGGGGTTTATTCTTGTAGATCTGGAGTTGGTGTTGATATGATAGCTAATCGTTCTAAAGGCATTAGGGCGGGCTTATGTGTTAATAATGAATTTGTTAAATTAGCTAGAAATGATGACAATATAAACGTCTTAGTTATTCCTGCGGGCTTTGTTTCTAAGGAACAAACTATCGAGATGATTAACACTTTTATTTCAACTCCTTTTGAGGGTGGTAGGCATTTGCCTAGATTAAAAAAACTTGATGAATAGTAAATCTTTTTCATAATGTATTCCTATCAAACATATATTTACTTAAGGAGATATTATGAAGAAGATTTCTTTTTTTATGGTTATATTAATGGCAGGATTTATTTTTTGTTCGTGTTCTAAAGTAAGCGTTTTGGAGTTGAGTAAAGAAAAAACATCAGAAGTGCGAGAAAACTTTTATTATCAAGAAAAGGATGATTATGTGCTTACTTTTTCTTCAGGGATGCGTGAAAAAGATTATAATCTAGATGGTGTAAATTTTGGAGAAGTGGTTGAGTTTGGTCTTATCACACTTTACTCCAAATCACATGCACTTCTTAATGATTATAATAGTACTTATACACTAGTTTATAATGATGAATACCTTACAGGAAATTTAGAAAGAAATCCATATGATGGCTCCTTAGTTGCGGATATTGGCGCAAAAATAAATCAAGATACTATAAATATAAAGTTATATTTTAATAATCAAGAAATTGATTTTGAATTAGTTAATGTTTCAAAAGATTGGGCGGTTAAGAGTGGTGATGCGTTAGAAATTGCATGTGTGCATTTAGCAAATGAATTAGAAAAATATGTTTCTAAAGGTAAATTTTATGGGGAAGTATATATTAAAATAGCGTACAATTTTTCCCTAAATAACGATTGTATGTGGTATGTAAAATTTTTAGCACCTGATTTTAGTTATGTTTCAGTTGTTATAGATGTTGCAACTGGGAATGTTATTTCATCATCCACAGATTCAATGTGAGATTATAAAATTAAACGCGATTAATGTGAATTAATCGTTTTTTTATTTTTGTTTTATTTTGAATAACTCTATATTGTGTGATATACTTTATTGAGGTTTTTATGAGAAAAAAGATTGTATTAAAAGTTTCATTGATAACTGTGTCTATGTTACTATCGCTATTTATAGTTGGGATGGTTGTTTTTTGTTTATGTTTTCCAAAAGATAGCGCAAGTGTTATGTATGATATCGGACTAGAAAATATATCGCAATCATTGTACTATAGGGATTATAAAAAAACACAAAGTTTAAATAGTCTATATAGTTCTTTATCTATTAACATAAAACTGAATAATTCAAAAAATATTATAAAGCAATATGAATTGTTAAGCGGTGATGGAAACTACAATTTGCTTGTTGAGACCTATGCAAGTAGTGTTATGCAATCAAATAAAAATGCCTATATAAAAGCTAGCTCATATGATTTGGAGGACTATCTTTCAAATAAGTATTTAGATGCGTTAATTAAAAGCGATTTAAAAGAAAAAGCGTTTAAGTATGCTACAGATAATAGCAACTTTAAAAGTGATTTAAGTTTTGTTAATTTGAAAAAATATACATATCACAACTTTTTAAAGGATGTTGAATCAATTGAAAAAAATAACCCATTGTTTTATGAAGAAATTGATGGTGTAAAAACTTTTGATGTTATTAAAGAATATTATGCTGACCTTAATGATTATTTAGAAAATCACAAAGCGGATAGTTTTGAAAATGATAAAGTATATAAAATTGCATTGACTGATAGAATAATTGAGGTGGGAATGGATCTTTTATCACTAAACAACTATAATAGTATTACTTTTTCAATTAATAGAGAGGAAACTAACTATAGGATATTATACTTAAAAAATGAGTATTTAAGGGAATTATTATGATAAACACAAGTTTTGATAAAATGAAAAAGCAAGATAGAGATTTACTTAATAATTTAATTGGTAATCAGTATGAAAAAACAAAATTTATTGATGAAGAGGTTTCTAAATTAATTTGTGCTATTTCCGAAAAATATAACCTTGAAATAGGGTTGGTTATTTCAAGAAAAGGCGTTGTTAAAGATATTTTTATTGGAGATAAGCACTCTTGTGAAATTAAAATTGAGCATAGTGAAAATTTATTAACTGGCGAAAGGATAATTCACACTCACCCTAATGGAAATTCTACTCTAAGTGATATGGACTTAAGTTTATTAAAAAATAATATGTGTGATTGCATTTGTGCTATTGGAGTTAAAAATGGAGAGCCATATGATGCAAACGTTGCATTTTATGATGGAGAAAAAATAACAAATTTATTTGTTTATGATGCTAGATATATTAATAAAAATGGTATTTTAGATAGAATTTTTGATATAGATAAGGACTTAAAAAATAGACAAAATAAGTTATCAATTAATCAAAAAGAGGAAACAAAAGCCATTTTAGTGTTTGTGGATTTTGGAAAATCTTTTGATGCTAAAAATTCATTTGAAGAACTTGAAGGATTAGCTAGAACGGCTAATATAAATGTGGTAGATACTTTATATCAAAAGAAAAATAGGCCTGATAGCAGATACTTAATTGGTGAAGGAAAATTAGTTGAATTAAAAAATAAGATTCAGCTATATAATGCCAATTTAGTTGTTTTTGAAAATGAATTAAATGGAAGTAAATTATCGAATTTGGAAGAATATCTAGGCGTTAAAGTTTTAGATAGAAGTATGCTTATTCTTGATATATTTGCTGGACGTGCAAAAACAAAAGAAGGTAAATTGCAAGTTGAGTTGGCGCAGTTAAAATACTCGCTTCCAAGACTATCTTCTTTAAATATGTCCGATGGAAGATTTGGTGGTGGTGTTGGAATGCGTGGCCCTGGCGAGACTAAATTAGAACTAAATAGAAGAATAGTAGAAAAAAATATTTTGAAATATACAAAAGAACTTGAGAAACTAAAAAAACAAAGAGAGTTAAATAGAAAAAATAGGACTTCTAATTCTAAACCTGTGGTTAGTATCGTTGGCTATACCAACAGCGGAAAAAGTAGTTTGTTGAATCTTTTAGCAAAATCAGATGCTTTTGTTAAAGATGAATTGTTTGCAACACTTGATACAACAACAAGAAATGTGTGGATAAACAGTAAAATGGAAGTATTGATGACGGATACTGTAGGCTTTATTAATAATTTACCACATGAATTTATTGAAGCTTTTGCAAGCACGCTCGAAGAATGTGTATATTCTGATTTACTATTGCATGTTGTTGATATATCAAATCCAAACTACTTAAATCAAATAAAAGTAACAAATTCAGTTTTGAACAAACTTGGTTGTGATGTTCCAATTATAATGGTTTTTAACAAAATCGATAAAGTAGATTTAAGCACGATTATAAAAACTGAAGGTGTTTATATTTCTGTTAAAAATCAAATAAATATAGAAAAATTAAAAAATGAAATTTTTAAGGCATTAAAATAATTTTATTCAATTGTAACATTTTTTTAAAATCTTAAATAGTATGAAGTAGAAAGCAAGATTATAAAAAATTTACATATCTCTTGCTTTTAATACAGGAGGATAAAAAAATGTTTTTTGGATCAAATAACGGATGCGGATGTGGTGGAAACAAAGGTGGAAATAACTGCTGCTGCCTATTATTAATTTTACTATTATGTGGATGTGGCTGTGGTGGAAATGGCTTCGGTGGAGGAGATGACTGCTGCTGGACAATTTTATTGTTATTAATCATTATGAATTGCTGCGGATGTGGCTGTGGTGGATCAATCGGCTGTTAATTTTAAATCTAAAATTAAAAAAACAAGAGCGGATGCTCTTGTTTTTTGTTGATTTGTGAAATAAAAGCATAAATGGATATAAACAGAAGATTTTAAATAGTTTAATTGTTTGATTTAATCCTAATAAATGTGTATAATATAATGATATTTATATTGTTTATAGTAAATATGTAAGCATTTTGCATTGTTTCTCAAGTTGCAGTAATTAAAATAAATCAGTAATTTAAAATGTGACTAAAATAATGTAATTGATGTAAGTTTTTTATTCATTGGAGTTTATTATGTTAACATTCGCAAGGGGAAGTTCAGGCATTCAACTGCTAATTATTGGTTTATCTTTTGTTTTCGTTTTAATTTTTTCGCTTACTTTGCATGAATTTGCACACGCTTATGCTGCATATAAATCTGGTGATGACACAGCAAAGATGGAGGGTAGGTTAACTTTAAATCCTTTAAGTCATATAGACTTGATAGGTTTCGTGACTGGTTTGCTATTTGGTTTTGGATGGGCAAAACCGGTTCCTGTTAATCCATTTAAGTTTAGAAACTACAAAAAAGGTATGTTTTTTGTTTCAATGGCAGGGGTTATAATGAATTTAATTCTTGCACTAATTTTCTGTCCATTATTTCTGTTGTGTGAAAAATATTTCTTATCCAGCTCTATAACAAATTTTCAGTTGTTTTTATATAGTTTAACTCAATTTGCATATCAATTGA
>CAKVOF010000024.1 GCA_934778125.1 uncultured Clostridia bacterium | reverse complement strand
GGTGAATATCATGTGTTGAGTGAAAGTCAAAAACAAATGTTTAATGAACTCTCAAATAAAACTCCACAAAAAGAAGACACTATTATTTGCGAGTATTGTGGCTCAATTGTTGATCCTAAAACACTAAAATGCTCTAGCTGTGGTGCAAAGCATAAGAAAAATAAAGATTAAAAAATACCCTCAATTAAGAAATTTATTCATTTAATAATCAAGAGATTTTAAAATTTTATATCTATAAAAAAAAAACTAAGCTAATTGATATTAACTTAGTTTTTTTCTGCTAGACATTTAAAATTCTGCAGATGCTTTTGTTCATAATCATAAAGATTAAGTCTAAGATCCAAACGATTGTGAAACCGAAGATTAAACGAATTAATCCAGCAACGATTTTACCTTCTTGGAATCTTGTGATAGCTCCGCAAATCCAAGCTGTTACTGGAATAATAGCTAAGATAACGCTAACGATATAAGATAAACCAAAATAATCTTTAGAACCTGCCATAATGCACTCCTTTATATATGTAATAATATATTGTATTTTAAATACAACTTAATTATACTAATAAGTCATTATTAAAGCAAATTATTTTAAATAAATTAATAAAAATAGTGTTACTAAATTATTAACATAAAAAGTTTAAATAAAAAAACTCACCAATTTCAATTGTTTAAATTGATATATTGGTGAGATAACTATAATTTTAAAGTTCGCTTTCTAATTCCATTGGAGATTCAGCATTACCATCAGAATTTCCAGTACTTATTACATTGTTGTATTGTTCTTCGCTAAGGTTTGCAACTATATTTATATTGCCCAATTTAATATGGAAATTTGGTAGTTCAATATTTCCTTGAGCTGAATCTGCAAAAACTTGAGCTTTAGCAAATTTTTCATAGTCTTTTCCGTAATTTAAAATTGATTCTCTCATTTTTTCAGGAAGTTTACCAAAATCCTTATCCGAAATAATTTGATTTTGGGCATTGGTTAAACCGAAATTAAAAACTTGATCTTTAATGTTATTTTTATATTTCATTGCAAGTCCAAAAGCTGAAATCATTTCTCCGCTAACTAATTCTTTTTTTATTGTTTGTGGAAGGAATTTAAAATTTGGATCGTTTTGAATATCTTTTTGAACTAAATCAATTTTTTTGTTTGGGTTGATAGCCATTGAGTATGTTTGTTCATTAACCTTTGCATTTAAATAATTAACAAGTTTGTTGTTTGCCATATAATCATTCTCCTTATCTATATCTTTTATCGTTAATTATTTTAGCATCAGTTAAAAGTGATGTCAATACTGAATTTTAAAAAAGATAAAGAATATATCAAATATTTTTTAATTAAATTATAAATTATTATTTGACTTAATTAATGGTTTTTATAGGTAAACAACGCAAAATAGTTGTCATGCGATAAATTGTTTTTTTAATATTGTTTAAAAAGGGTAAAATAACTTTACAATTTTGGCAAAAAAGAATATCATATTTTTGTGAAAAATGATGATGTTTTAGATATTTTACAAAAAAATGTCGATAAAGCGTATTTAAAATTCAATGCGAAAATAGTTAGTTCAAAATATGAAATGCTTGGAGTTAGAATTCCAGTTTTGAAAAGCATTGCGAAAGAAATTGATTCATTTGATTTAAGTGAAGATCCAAACTATGAGGAAGTTTTAATATACGGGCTTGTTTTAGCAAAGAAAAAAGATTTAAAGTTTGATGAGATTTCAAACTTTGTTTCGCTAATTGATAATTGGGCGATTTGCGATTGCTTTGTTAGTGAATTAAAATTGAAAAAAGATGATGAGTTTTTTAAGTTTTTATGTGAGAATATAAAAACCCACAAAGTATGTAAGGAAAATGAGTTCATTATTAGATTCTCAATTGTTGCTTTTCTAAGATGGTTTTTACCAAGCAAAACAAAGCAAGTTTTTGAAGTTTTGGCCGATGTTGATTGTGATATATACTATATAAATATGGCAATTAGTTGGTGTTTGTGTGAGGGGATTATTAAAGACTATGAAAACACACTGCCATATTTTTTAAAGCAAACTAAATGGGTGAGAAATAAAGCAATCCAAAAATGCGTGGAAAGTTTTAGAATTGATGGGGAAACAAAAGAATATTTAAAATCTTTAAAATGCTAGAAGGTAATATGAAAAAACTAGTTATTATTTTTGCAGTTTTGTTTTTAAGTGTTTTCTATTTTGTTGGGTGCGATTCAACAACTCTAAATTTTAATAGTATAATGTTTTTAGATAGTGAAATTTCCGTAACTAAAAATGATCACCTAAATTTGTTTGATTTAAAGTTCAAAACTGAACCGATGGTTGATAAAGTGGAGTACTTTGATTTTGGAATAGATGAAAAGTATATTAGTTTTGAAGATGATAAATTTTACTTTAAAAACGTTGGCGAAACAGTTTTAAATGTTTATGCTATGGGTGTTAATAATGAGGTAATATCAAGCAACATAAAAATAAATATTGTTGATAATCTTGAGGTAACTAATTTTGAACCAATTGAAAGCGTTGTGTATTTAGATTGTGGTGAAAATTATTCACTAAAAAACAATATTGCAATTGAACCATTAAAGGTTGCGGATGAAGTTAAATTTTCGTGTGATGATATCACCAAAATAAATGATAATGAAATATTTTGTTCTAATGTTTCAGGCGAGTTTTTAGTGCGTGCAAGTGTTAGAAAAGCGATTAATGATAATGAATCACAATACGTTAGTTATAAGATAATTGTTCAAAATAATGTGTATGTTAAAGATGTTAAATTGAGTAACCTTGGCACGTTTAAAGTGTATGAAAATAGTGAAGGTTTTATAAATTTTGGAATCGTTCCAATGAATGCAAACGCTTTTGAAATTAAAAGTAGTAGTGAAAATTTGAGTGTTAGTAAAGATGGAAAGTTTGTTGCAAAATCTGCTATGGATAATATTGAACTAACGGTTAAATATAAAACTAATAAGTCCAGTGAAATAATTTCAAAAACGTTTAGAATTGATATTATTGAAGATGTTAATATAAATGGTTTCACACTTTTTGATAAGCGAAACAATAAGATTGAAAGTGTTGTGGCAGATGAAGATGTGGTGATTAATTTAGAACTTGAAATAACTAATATGCAAACATTAAATAAGGCTGAATTTTCTGATGTTTTTAATGTTTTTACTACGGAATATAGAAATGGATTATTTAAGGCTAGTGTTAGTTTCAAAAATGCTAAAGATGATAAAAAACTAGAATTGAAATATATTGATGGTTTTGGGAATATTAATAAGGCATCAATTGATCTAAATGGTATTAAAGTTTTAAGTAAAGATGAAATAAAACTGGTTGTAATTGGAAATGCTAATGAATTGGAATTTGATGAAAACACGGGTGAGTACTTGTTGTTTATAATTGAAGATGAGTTTTATTCAGAGGTTAATAGTTTGATTAATTATTCTCTTAAAATTAATGTGTTTGAGAATAATAATTTGGTGAATTTAAGTAGTGTAATCGCAGAAGATTTTATGCTTGAAAATGGATGGCTTTATGCTAAAGAGCTAGGCTCCTTTAATATTAAAGTTTTAGCATATGGTTGTGAATTTGATATTAAAGTTAAAGTTTCGGAAGCCCCAATATTAGATTTTAATGTGATTGGATGGAGTGGTGAGTTACTACTAAATTCTAAAGATAAAACCCAAACAAGTTTTGAGATTGAAAGTGCACAATATTATTCAAGGTTGCTTAAAAACATTGATGTGAGTTGTGATGTTGAAAACTCTTTGGAGATTGACTTAAATAATAAAACGATAACCATCAAAGATGTGAAAAGTGATGAGTGTAATGTTATGTTTACGCTTGGTTCAATCACGAAAGCAATAAAGATTAAAACAAGTTATGCTTTAACAGATGTTAAGGTTTCAATTGATGATGTTGGGCTTATGAAAGACAACATTGTTTCAACTTTTAAAGCTTCTGACTTTATATTTTATAGTTTGAATTTTTATTCTAAATCAACACTACTTTTAAATAATGAGTTCGATGTGCAAATTCTAATTTTGAATGAGGATATGAGCGTTAGTAATGATGTTTATATTTCAGACTATTCTAGTTCTGGATTAAATTGTTTTTCAATTTTAAAAACTGGAAAATACTTTTTAAAAATATGTTTTGATAATGAATTAAACTACAAACTTTATGAAATAAGAGTTGATTAAAAAAAGTGTTAATATCGCTATTAACCAATGAAACAATAATTTTATAAATTGATTTTAATATGGCGTTAAACTAGGCAACGTGTTTGATGTCATATTTTTCTTTATATTACAAAATATATTATTGTATATTAAATATGTGCATTTATTTGACAAAAAAATAGTGCTATATTAAAATTTAACTATAATTAAAGTTGTTATTACGTGTGCTTTTAATCGATTTTTCAAAAAATATGCGTTAATGGAGAAAAATATGAGATATTTAAAAATTGTTGCTATAAGCATTGCAATATTACTAGGGTTTGCAGGGGTGGCTATAGGCATTGCAGCGATTGGGGGAAAGTTTAATCAAAAACCAATTCAACTAACTGAAATTTATTTTTCGGAGGAAAGTGTTGGTGGAGACGAAACCAACAAAGCCTTACATAAATATGCAGTTATTGAAAAAGCAACAACTTTTGTTGTGAGCTATCTTCCTTCAAACGCAACAAATCGAGTTATTAATGTTACAATCGTAGGTGGAAACAAAAGTATATTTGAAAACGTGCCAAGTGCAATAACTGGCGGTGCGCCTTTCACATTAACTCCAGCAAAATATGATGATGGTTATAACAAAACGGGTTCAATTCTTTTAAAATTTGAGAACCCATATTGCTCAACTGAATGCTATTTGCATATTGCTATTGATCAAACTATTTCTAACACAAAAGTGGAAGAAGATGGGAAAACGGTTGACTGTTTCAATATAAACACCAGCATAGATGAAAGCGGAAAGGAAATTCCAGGGTTAGCAATTCAAGATAATAGCACTTTGGGGCCAACATATTTGATGAATAGTTCAAGTATGATGAAAAATGAAGAAGACCCAAACAAAGGTGGCAGAATTCTTTGGGTTAAATCAAATTTCTTAAATGCTGTTGATCCGGATACCGGTACTGCTTTTCCAGCACAAGGCGATGATGGAGGAACCTCAACTTTATATAACCCAATTTTATTCTCGTTAGTTTCAAGAAATGATGGAATGGAAGAAAGAATTGAAGCCAATGATATTAAATTAACGCAAACATATGATGAAGCAACAAGAAGCTATATGCTAAGATTAACATCTGAAAACAGACAAACAAAGCAATTTTATTTAAAGATGCAAATGCATAGAAGCTACAAATTAAAAAGTGAATTTGAAAATAGTGGTTTTAATGATTTTAAGTCTAAATTTAACGATATGTTAGATCTAGAAACAAATCAAGAGTATAAAGATTTATGCGGTAAATTTAAAACCTTTATTAATAAATATTATTCGGTTTATTTTAAACCGAGCGATGAAAATAATAATAACTTTATTAAAAATGAAATAATTGATTCGAGTTCGGATAGTTACGCGCTAAACACTATAATTAAAGCAATAGATATTGTTATGGTAACTCAATATCAATCGTTTAGGATTATAGACATTAATGTTAATAATTTTATGTTTAATTCGATCACGAAGAAATGGGAATTTAATGTGTTTGGAAATGAAAACACAACAATTGATGATGTTTCTGGGTTAAGTTCAAGTGCACTTACAAGTAAGTTTAACTTGAGTTTTGATATAGCAGGGAAAAGTAGTGATTTAACTGATGAACAATTTAAAAATGAAATTAAATTGCTAAAGAGTAATGTTAAAATAACACCGGTTGTTTGGGATTCTAAAAACACCGATTCAAAATTGTCAATCGCGAATCTGATTTCTCAAAACTCGAATGCGGAGTATATTTATCAAAATGAAAATATAAACAATAGCGAAACAAATCCTTTTAAGATTGTGAACGCTGGTAAGACAGAATATAAAACAGGGTTCTTAGATGGCAGTAATTTTATTGAAGTTATTAGAAATGGAAATGAAGTTAAATTTGTTCCTAAGTTGCCTTCTAAGTTGTATTCAAAAGATGAAAACACTTTTAAAATATATTTAGTATTTTCAATTGAAACCGTTGATAAAGATGGAAACAATAAGGTTTTCTATAATTATATTGAAGTTGTTATAAATAGAGATAGTATCATAGGAAACTTAAAAGTTAAAGAACCTAAAGAAATGATTGTTAATTCAGAATACTTAAATGCTAATGTGTATGCTGGAAAAACTCAATCTTTAGAATATTCAATTGAAAGCGAGTTAATGCAATATAAAACAGTTAAAATTTTTGCAGATGAAGCATCAATAAAAATTGGTACTGATTTAAGTAAAATTAACATAGCAGGAAAAAACAAAGCAAACCTTATAAAATATGAGAATTTTAATGAAGATGAAAAGATAACATATAAAGATGCTGAAAACAAAGGCATCACTTTAATTGAACTTGGAACAATCACCTATGATGATCAAGCCCAAATAGGGGTTGAGATTGAAGCAATTTGTGCGCAATTTAATTCGCCAGTTAAACTTTATGCAGTTTTAATTCTAACCGATAAAGATGGTAATCCAATAGATAGAGATGGCAAGTTACTTTATCAAACAGTTGATGAGAATGGCAAAATAAAGATAATCGATAATAATGGCAAGGTTGAATATAAAGATGGTGAAAAGAATGTTTATTATGATTTTTCAGGAAAAAATTTAGATACAGTTGATTATTATACTCTTGCGTGGTCAACTGAACCAACTGATCTTAAAATTTCATCAGTTGTGGATAATATTTATTTTTATACCTATATTGAAGAAATAGGTGGTGAAGGCGGTAATTATAACGCTCTATATTTAGATAAAAAGGAAAACAAAGTTAAAAAGGTTGAAGGCGGTAAATTTTTCTTAAGAAATAATAGATATGATGAAATCGATGGCGCGTTCACAAATTTAAAGTTGATATCTGGAGAAGATTACAATGGAACATTGATCTTCACATTTAATCCGCTTGCGATTGATAAAATTGATGGGCTTGCAGATGCTTCAAGTTTTACGGATAATAAATTCACATTAAACTTTAATTATGGTTTAACAGGAACAGATGATGCAACAAAAAAATTAAATAGTATTTATCAAAATAACCATATTGAAGCAATTAAAAAACTGTTAAGCCTTATTGGTCAAAACGAATCAGGTGGCTATGATCTTATAAAAGCAAGTATGTCAAAAAATAGTGTACCACTAAACAAAGATGAAATTAAGAAATTGTTGAAGATTATTAGCGTTAAAGCTATTAAGAATCAAAATGATGATAAAAACCCAGTTGTTGGTTTTGAAGTGCAAATTAAATCAAATTCCGATTTTGGCGTTAGCCCAACGGCGCAAATCAAAATTTCTGATAAGTTTATTGATGTTTATAGAAATGTGATAAGTGAAAAAAAAGTTTTAGATAAATTTAATGTTATGAGTGTTGTGAGTGCTACTTATGGGATTAATGATATTTCTCAGTTTTCTTATGGAGTGGATTTCTTAGATGAGGAGGGCTCAGGGAAAAAAGACATTGATATTGTAGGGAAATTTAATGGCTATAAGGTTAAGTCTTATTATCAAAGTCAAAGTAAATTTGCAGGTTATTATTATGTAGAAAATGGCATGGATTTTAATCATAGTTTTATAGCAGATGAAGAAAAGATGAAGGAGATACTTCAAAGCAAAACAGATATAGGATATTCGGGAACTACTTGCGACCTTAAATATTGCTATTATTATATGATTGGTTCATCTATAAACACAATTATAAATGAAAGCGATTTAAACATTTCAAATTATTCATTTGTTGATGACGATATAATAAACAAAAATATAGAAGAATTATCAGATGATGAGAAAAAATTACTAGAAAAACATAAATATAATATAATTGATCCATCAGTGAATTTCCAAAATGCTGAAACAAATGAATTTTATAAGAAATTAAGTGAAAATTTAAAGGGGAATGATTCGCCGTTACAATTAACTCTATACGCTTATGGTGAAGATATCAGCGGAACTTTAGAAAATATATTTGAAAGTGATTCATATGAGTTGATTAATCCAGATGAAGGCGAAAATGCCGAGAAGTTGCTTGAAAACCTTAGAAAAAATGTTTTTGCTGAAACTGGAGAAAATAAAAAAGACTTTAACTTCTATAAAATAACACTAACAACGGATAAAAGGTTAAAATTAAATAAAGACTATGTTGCAAATAATGAAGAAATAAAACTTGCGATTGTGTATGATTTTGATTTAACTAGAACATTTGAAAACCCAACATCATCATTTATTAAATCAACAAAGCTTAAATTTTCGTTTAGAGAACCTAGTTATTATAAAAATGCAACAGCAAATTCTTGGGGAGATAAAATTATATTTGAAGATGGTGTTGCGAATATCTCTTTGCCTAAAGAGGGTGAAAAAATAGAAGGAAATTTAACAATTGATTTGCTGGGTGTTAATTATGTGGATTTTAAGGATGCAAGCTTTGGAGATGGTTATTTTAGTTATAGAAAAGTGAGTGGTTCTGAGGATATTGAATTAACGCTAACAACTGATACTATCACAAAAACAGAGACGGAACAATACCCAGATGCCCTTATTAGGCTTGAAATTCCTGAGTTCAATACTGAGGGTGGAAAGTCATTAGTTTATGAAATTGTATTCAATTTTGCAGATGGTGGTGGGGCAAAGAAAATAATTTTCACACTAGAAATACAGCCTAATGGTTCATATTCTTTAAATAAGAATTATTTTTATGGTGCAACGGAAGAACTTCCAAATTCTAATCCGAATAATTGGTTTGGTTTTGATGCTGATAATAAACTTGTGTTGCTTGATGGCGGGTTTAGTAGTTTAAGCGAGAAAATTCTATCAAAAAATACAAGTGCAATAACTTTTGAGGCGAGCAGTAATAAAATAACTTACGATTTTGCAAAAGAGGAAGGTTTCTATAGTGCAGGTTCAGATACTATAGTTTATAAAATTAAAGATAATAGCTTAAATTCAAAATTGGCTGATAAAATTAAAATTCAAAGCGGGACATATGGCACAAAATTAGAAGTTGAAAAGTTGTTAACCGATGCGGAGTTTGTTCTTGAAATATATAAAAGAATTGGTGGAGTTGGTCCATATGATTATGAAAAGAAAACCGAAGTAAAGGTGAAAGTTGTTGCAAAAGATAAAATTGTGCTTAAAAATTTAAGTTTAACAACAGGTGAAAATGGCGCTAATTCTTATTATATAGCAAATAAGGCGTTTAACTCTGGAGATAGTGTGGTTGATGACTATGTGAAACTATTAAGTTACACTTGTAATGAGATTAATTGGTCTCAAAACACCACACCAATAAGCGACTTTGCGGAATATATTAATTCAGGCAATATAAAAGTTTTTGGCGAAATCAAAACAGAAGGGTCTGACAAAGGGCAAACTGAATTATATGATAAAACAGGTTCACTTGGAAAGAATAAGTATGTTATAAATGGTAAATCGGTTTATGATTTATATTTCGAAAGAAACAACACAACAAATTTAACAAAGAATATTTTTGAAAATGCGGGAATGCAAATTGAAAACGTTGATGTAATTGACTCGCCTGGTTCTATCTCTTCATATAATATTGTTTATAATAATCTAGAAACCGAGCTTGTGGCGCCAATTAGGATAACTTTTAATGGCTTAACTCAATATGGAGATAGTGTTGATATTTTAATTCCACTTCTAACATATAAATTAGGTGTTGATGCTAATGGAACAGGGGCTAACTATGCATATGATAGTGACCGTGATAACTTAAAATTGGATGGAATAGGAACTGTTGCATCTTATGATAATTCTACTCAAAAATATATAATTAACTTAAACACAATGGGTGCCGGTAATAATGCACTTGGCAATTTCTTTGGCTTTAAGATAATGCAGTTATTTAGTAATTACGAAGCTCAATTTGGGCTAGACAATATTTCAGTTGTTCCAGTCTTCGATGTTGTTGATGCAGGTGAATTGCTTCCTCCGGGTGTTTCGTTTATGAATAATGAGCTAATAATCGGTGATGGGTTCAGTGACACTATTGAATTAAAGGCGGTTTTGGATTATTATGTGTTAAATAATGGAAGTGCTGAAAAAATATTCTCAATTAGTGGTGTTAAAATTGAGTTGGGAATTTCTGATGTTCCTATGCGATTATATTATAATTCTAATAATGTATTTGGAAATGAATTAAGTTTTAGTTCGCAAAAACTATCTTACACAACTAACGACACAAAAACACAACTTATTCCAATAATCAGCATCTTGAACTTGCCTAACAATATTAATTTGGGTGACATATTTGAATATAAGAAAATTAGTGCGACTGAAAAAGAAAGTTTCTCATCATTTAAGATTAAAGAAATTAAGCTAATAAATGGCACAAAAATTGATGAAAAAACAGATCCGAGCGTTGACAAAATCGGAAATTATATAACAATAGGTAATGCCGCAACATTCACATTAAATATTGTTGCTGGAAAAGAAAATGAAATAGCGGAGTTTACAATTGAGGCAATAAGCAGTGATGAAAATATCTATCATATCAATTATGTTGCAAGATTAAATAAAGATGTTGATTTAACTATGAGTGAAATCGCAATTAATTTAAATAGTATAGTTTCTTGCTCAACCTATGAAATTTATTCAATGACTTTATTTAATGATAAGATTTACAAGAATAGTAATGAATCAGATAGATTAAAAATTGATGAATATTTGAAGCTTTCATTGGGCAACTTAACTTGCTTAAAAGATGGCATAGAAAAAGTTGTTATTAAGGCAATTGAAGATGGAAATGAAGTTTATATTGATTTATTTGCAAAAGAAATTAAAATAGTAAATGACTTAAGCACTATTGTTTTGGATTTTGACTTAAACAACTTGAATGATAAGGATGAAACAAGCCTAAATTATGAAATTTTTTCGATTTATATGTTTGATGGCAATACAATTGGTGGGGTAAGTTTAAACGAGTATGCAAGTATTAGTGATTTTAAACTTTCTATTTTGAAACAAAATATTCAAACAATAAAAATTAAAATGCAAAAATATAATAGGAAAGATCCTATAATTGTTACAATTGATGCACCTTATTTAGAAGAAACAAAATATGGTGATTTATCTAAATTGGATAATATCAATTTAAATATTATTACTGGGTTAGAGGGTGCAAATTATAAACTTAATGGCGTGTATGAATATTTCTCAATTAATCATGATAGTACTTTGAAGTCTACCGAAGATAATCAAGAAGAAATTGAATTGGTTTCTAATAAAGGAGGTAAGGTTAACTACGTTAAAATAATTAATAATACCATTCATAAAACTATCGATTTATCTAAAGATAAAAGTTTTGGTTTAAATTCTTATAAGCCAAAAGGAGTCAGTGGAACAATATCAAATATTAATGTTTTAGAAATGTATGTGGCAGGAAGTGAAATAACTACTGGTTTTAATAATTATGTAACTAAAAGCGGTTCTAATTTAACGATTGTGGTTGGTGATGTTGATTATATTGCTGTAACATTTAAAGTGGGCGGAGTTGATTGCTATGCTTATTTCTATAACGACTCCACTGCAATTGATGATTTAAGTAGAGGTAAAAGCATTAATTTAAATGGCTACACCGTAAGTGACTTAACTTGCTATAATAATAATATTTCTTCTTCTGATATTCCTAATTATATAAGTAATGATGGAAATATTTTACAAGATGGTGTTACTAAAATTACACTTACCAAAAGTATTAACAACAGGACTTGCAAAAAAACTATTTCAACAACTATGGTTGAGTATTATTATCCAACAACTTTTAATGGAACAATTGAATCACCGCAATTAATATCAACCATTTCATTAATTGATTACAGAATTGCTGAAATTAAAGATGGTGGTGGGAGTGAGGTTTTACAAGAAAACTATGATGTTTATGCAAAAATTGAAGGTGATACGTTAAAATGTTATTCACATAATATTTCAAGCATAATATTAACAAAAACAAGTGGAGGTGTAACATACAAAATTAAGGTTTCAAAAACGCCTTAATTACAAATATAGTTTTAATAAATTATTAGGTTGTGAAAAATAATAGAATTAATCTAAAATAGTTTTAATATAATTAATTTAAAAGAGATATGTTATAATATTCAAATTTAATTAATCGCTAGTTAAAAATGTGCTAAAATATTATGAAGTTACAAAAATCATAAAATATAGCACATTTTTTGTTTTAATTTAAAAATATACTTGAAATAATTTTGAATATTTGAAACACTTTGATATAATAGTAATAATTTTAAAGGAGTTATTTGGATTATGGAGAAAAAAATTAGTAAAAATACTGGTGATTTACTAGTTCTTGCCGGCAATAACTTTTTTCCAAGTTTTTGGAGAGGTTTGGTTGGAACATTTTTTGCGCTTCTTCCATTTTTGAGCATTGCTATCGTTATGGCTTTAATTAATCAATATTGGTCATATATAACATTTGGTTGCCTTGCTCTTGTTTTGGTTGGCCCTATGCAAAGCGGTTATATCGCATTTAGTAAATCTCTTTATGAAGGCGAAAAAGCAAATGTTTTCAAAGTGTTCTGCGGTTTTGCTAATAAAAATTTTATAGTTATTGCTTTGGCTAGTGCTGTTTTGGTAACAATGTATATTTTAGGATTCACATTGTTTTTAGTTCCTGGTGTTGTTGTTATTGCGTTCTTCTCAATGGTTCCATATTATGTTGCTAAATATGAAGATAAAACTTTATTTGAAGCAATGAAAATGTGTTTTGTTAGAATGAGAAGAAATAGAATTTCTATGATGAGCTATAAATTTGCTTTCTATCTTTTATTTTTAATTTTAATAATTTTAAGTGGATTGGCTGGCTTTGGAGTTTATTCTTTAGCATCTTATAGTTTAGCTGCTTCAATTGCTGCTGGAATTGTGTGTGGCATTGCTATTTTATTCCTTCTTTGTGCTTTAGTTTCATATTATCATTCTGCTAATTTCTGTTTCTTTATTGAAATCGAAGAAAGATATGAAAGAAAAATGAAAAAATTAGAAGCAAAAGAAGCTAAAAAGGTTTCTGGTGAAACTGATGCTAAAGTTGAAGGTGGTGCCGTTGAAGTTGTTGAGAGTGCACCTGCTGAATCGAAATCTAAATCTAAAAAATAATTAGTTTATTTAAATATAAAGAGCGGAAATCACCGCTCTTTTTTAATACCTATTTTTATGTTTTTTTGCTTTTTATAGCTTTGGCGTGTTGTAAAATTCGAATTTTGAGCTTAATTGTGTTTGTGATGTATTTAATTATGGAATAATTTATATTTAATTATAAAAACTAGTATTATGAGAAAACAATCATTTTTACTTAGTGCAATAATATTAGTTATTGGCGGAGTGGTGGCCAAAATAGTTGGTGCCTTATATAAAGTTCCGTTAACTCATATTTTAGGTAGTAATGGAATGGGGGTATATTATTTAATCTTTCCTATTTATTCGCTATTACTTGTGGTGTGTAGTAGTGGAATTTCAACTGCAGTTTCGAAAAATATTTCCGACCAAGTGGCTTTAAATAATAGAATTAATCAAAAACGCATATTAAATGTTAGTTTGTTGATTTCGTTTGGGTTATCACTTGTTTTTTCTGTGTTGGTTGTTGTTTTTTCTAGTAGTATTGCAGATATGCAAGGCAATATTAATGCGAATTGGGGGTATATAGCAATTGCTCCGGCACTTGTTTGTGCATCGCTCATAACAATTATTAAGGCGTATTTTCAAGGGCTAAACAATATGACACCTTCAAGCATTATTATAATATTTGAGCAGGTGTTTAAATTAATCATGGGGCTTGTGCTTTCAACTCAATTTTTACAAAAAGGTTTGGCTTATGGTGTGTTTGGTGCGATATTAGGCGTTACTCTTAGTGAAGTTTTAACTTTAATCGTTGTTATTTTTATTTACATTTATAATGTTAAAAAATATAATCTATTTTACTTTCAGCTTAAGTCAGTTAATAAATATACTTTCAAGAAAAAACTGATAAAGAGAGGTGTTGAAGTAAAAAAATGTATGCATAAAATAAAGCATACTTATTATTTTGAAAACAACTATAAAATGCCTTATAGAGTTGTTTTTAAAAGAATATTAAAGTTTTCATTTTTTGCAACTTTTTCAAATTTAATTGTTCCGCTTTCAAGTTTTATAGACTCGTTTTTAATAATAAATTTGCTTTCAAATTCAGGCTTTTCAAACACTATTTCAACGAGTTTATATGGAATCTCAAATGGGATTATTTCTAGTTTAATAAGTTTGCCAGTTATGGTGTTGGTGTCGTTGTCAACAGTTATTGTGCCAAATTTATCGAGAGTTGTTGTGGTTGAAGGAAAAAGTGTTTTGAAACAAAAATGTTCATTTTTTATAAAGTTTAGTTGGGTTATTTCTCTATTATTGTTTGTTTTATTCATTTTGTTTTCAAATGAAATTATAGAAATATTGTTTTCAAAGGGATTAAATAATTCCGCTGTGAACGAGTTTGATTACACATATAAAATGCTTATGGTTTCTAGTGTTAGCATTATTTATTATGGATTCTTGCAAACCTTTATTGCTATTTTAAACGCTCTTGATAAGTATGTGATTCCTGTTGTGGCACTTAGTGGAGCTTTGGTTATAAGGATAGCATTGATGGTCGTTTTGGTAAAAAATCCTTCAATTAATATCTTTGGTGCAGTAATCTCTCAAGTGGTATTTTTGGCTATCGCAAGCATTATATGTTTGATATATTTAAAAAGATATATTAATATTGAATTTAGATTTTTTAGAGGTGGCGTTTTTCCTGCGATGTGTGCTGTTATAACATTTGGAATAATGTTTTGCGTTAAAATGGTTTTGTCGAGATGGCTTAATATTTGGATTTATTGTGGGATTTGTGGGCTTTTAACTCTTATAGTATTTATGTTACTTATTAGGTATTTTAAAGTATTTAATAAATTTGAAAATGATTATTTGAATTTAAAATTTAAAAAAATATCATTTTTAGCAAAACGAATTTGAAAAACTAATATAATTAAAAATGTTTGAAATTGCTTCAAACATTTTTTAATAATTGTTATAATTCAATGCAATTCAGTTCTTTTATTTGGAATAAATGTTTTGGTATAAACTTTTATCAATTGGAAATAACTTATAAAAAGGAGAAAGTTATGAATAAATTAGAGATTATAAGAAGTTTATCTAAAAAAAGTTCTATAAGTCAGAAAGATTGCAAATTGGTGCTTGATAAATTTGCGGAGCTTGTTGCTGATTCATTGAGAGATGGTGAATCGATTTCGTTGTTTGGATTTGGAAAGTTTGATGTTAAATTTAAAAATGCAAGAAAAACTTATAACCCAATAACCAAATCAAATATCATAATTCCAGCAAGCAAAGTGCCTGTGTTTAGGGCGGGTAAAAATTTAAAACAAGCAATCTATTAAAAAAATAAGGAATTTAAAAAGTTTAAGAAATATAGCCATTTTTGTTTGATTTGATGTGGATTTTTTGGTATAATTAGGTATCAACTAAAGGAGAGATAGTTTATGAATAAAAATGATTTAGTTAAAGTTGTTGCTGAAAAATCAGATTTAATCCAAAAAGATGTTGCAATGATTGTTGATGCTTTCTTTGAAGAAACAACCAATGCTTTGAAAAAAGGTGAGGAAGTTTCTATTGCTGGATTTGGTAAATTTGTTGTTAAGAAAAGAGCATCAAGAACTAGCATT
The DNA here is from genome assembly GCA_934778125.1 of uncultured Clostridia bacterium. Lineage (GTDB taxonomy): Bacteria > Bacillota > Clostridia > Christensenellales > UBA1242 > UBA11490. The sequence goes on along the minus strand of CAKVOF010000024.1, from coordinate 3,516 downwards.
AATCCAAGAACTGGTGAAAAAGTAAGTGTTCCATCATGCAAAGCTCCTGCTTTCAGAGCTGGAAAAGCACTTAAAGATGCAGTTAACAAATAATAAACTAAAAATTTTAAGAACTCTTTTAAGGGTTCTTTTTTATTTTAATGAAATCCTAATATGTGTGAGTTAATATATTTGAAAAATTTATTAAAGTTGTTTTAATTTGGTGATTAGGTGAATTTTTTAAATTGTTGGGTATTGACAAATTGACTATTAAGTGCTATATTGTAAGAAAGTAAATTGGTGGAGGTGTGTTATGGAAAAGGGTGTTGATTTCGACATGATTATGAGGCATAAAACTCATAATGTGAAAGGTTTAAAGGCTAGTCGAGTTCAGGTGTCTGAAGATAGAGAACTTGAGATGAAAGAACTTTTTGAGCATAGCTTGGAAAAATCATTAGAGAAATATAAGAAAAAATATAGCAAACTGGGTTATTTTGACAAGCAAGATGTGATTCAAAACGCCATAGATTCGCAAGATAAGAAATTATGGGTAATCAGAGATAGTGGCGCTATTGCCGATAAAGCAACAGGTGTTGTGAATAGCGGTTTGCAAGTTATGAAAATGTTTTTAAACTCAACATTGAATTTTGCTCACAACTCTCAATTGTCTGGTTTTGATGGATATTTTGAAATGAATAATGCTGATGTTGTTGAAGGCATAGCAAGCGATTCAGATAATAATCAAATTTTAGGAAATTTTATCGCAAAAATATGCGAAAATAGGGCGTTGAAAGCACTTGGAAGGGAGCAAGGAAAAATTGAGGCTATTCATGCAAATGAGTTAAAAAATAAAAATGATGTGCCTTTTGATATGGGTGAACTTAGAGGAATTGGCTTCGATGATGAAGATGTTATGCAATAATTAAAAGCAAGTTTTTAAAACTTGCTTTTTGTTTTGTGTTAATGTATAATTATATGAGTTAAAGGCTGATGAAATAATACAATTTTTTAATATTTTATCTATATAATATTTAACCTATTTGTTTGGTTTTAGATTGTTGTTTAAAATATTAAACTGCATTTAACAAGTTAAGAATTTAAGGAATTTTTATGCTAAAAATTGGAAATGTAGAGTTTAAAAACGGGTTAATATTGGCTCCAATGGCGGGAGTTAGTGATATTGGCTTTAGGAGTGTTGCGATTGATTGCGGGGCTGATGCGTGCGTTACTGAAATGGTGAGCGCAAAAGCTTTTTCATATAATAGTAAAAAAACTTTTGATTTAATGCAAAGTGCTGAAAACGAAAAGATAAAAATTCTTCAAATTTTTGGCCACGAGCCTGAAGTTTTGGCTAATATTTGCAAGAGTGAGTTAGCGAATAAATTCGATATAATTGATATAAATATGGGTTGCCCAGCACCAAAAATTGTGAATAACGGTGATGGCTCAGCGCTTATGAAAGATATGGATCTGGCTGAAAAAATAATAAAAGCTTGTGTGAAAGTTTCTCAAAAACCTATTACGGTAAAATTTAGAATGGGGTGGGATTTAAACAGCGTAAATTGCATTGAATTTGCCAAAATGTGTGAGAAGGCAGGTGCAAGTGCTATAACGATTCACGGGCGAGCTAGGAGTCAGTTTTTTAGTGGAACTTGTGATTATGAAATGATTAAAAGGGTTGTGGAAAGTGTTCAAATTCCTGTTATTGCAAATGGCGATGTTGTTGATAAAGAGTCATATGAAAGAATCTTGAAAACTGGTTGTGCTGGCGTGATGATAGGGCGTGGAGCTTTGGGAAATCCTAAGATTTTTAGTGAAATTTTGGATGTTAAAAATGAAAAATCTGATTTATTTTATATTAAAAAACATATTGATGTTTTGAGAAAATACTACCCAGAAGTTTATGTTGTGAAGCATATAAGAAAACACATCTTGTGGTATTTGGGAAACGATAAAAGGTCTAAGGAAGTGAAGAATCAAATTGTTTCAATAAATAATATTGATGAGCTTATAAAGGTTTTAAGGGATTATTACGATAGTTTAAAAGATTAAAGTTGAATGTTTTGAAAATTAAAGCTTGTAAGTTGTGTTTGTTTTTTGAAAGGTGATTTGTGTATATATAAAATTATTTATAATTTTTAAATTAAAAAATAAAAAACTGAATAAAGTTGGTTGCTTAATATTTGATAATATTATATACTAAACATGGTTAAATATTGCGAATTATTGTGTTTTAATAATTTGCAAAAAAAGGCTATATTTAGTATTTTTTTGTAGGAGAATGATATGAATAAAGTAACAATTAAAGATATTGATGTTAATGGAAAGAAGGTTTTAGTTAGGGTTGACTTTAATGTTCCTATTATCGATGGAAAGATCACAGATGATAATAGAATAGTTGAAGCTATTCCAACTATTAAATATTTGCTAGAGAATGGTGCAAGCGTTATACTTATGAGTCACTTAGGAAGGCCAGATGGAAAATTTTCTGAAGAGTTTTCGTTAAAACCTGTTGCTAAAAGATTGAGTGAGCTTATGGGAATGAATGTTGTTATGGCTAATGATGTGGTGGGTGATAGTGCTAAATTACTTGCTAAAGATTTAAATGCTGGAGAGGTTATGCTTCTTGAAAATTTGAGATTTGAGGCTGGTGAAGAGGCTAATGACGAAGAATTTACTAAAGCACTTGCATCTTTGGGTGAAGTTTATGTTAATGATGCATTTGGAACTGCTCATAGAAAACATGCTTCAACTTATGGACTTGCTAAATATTTGCCAAGTGCTATTGGCTTTTTAATTGAAAAAGAATTAAGTATTATTGTTGATAACATTGATAATCCAGTTAGACCATTCGTTGGGATTTTAGGTGGTGCTAAGGTTGCTGATAAATTATCAATAGTTAACGCACTTTTAGATAAGGTTGATACCCTAATTATAGGTGGTGGAATGAGTTATACTTTCCAAAAAGCACAAGGTTATTCGATAGGAAATTCGCTTTTAGATGAGTCAAAAATTAACGACACGCTTGAAATGGTTAAGAAGGCCAAAGAGAAAGGAGTTAATCTTCTTCTTCCTGTGGATTATGTGATTGCTAAAGACATTAAAGATGTTGCAAGTAAGAAAATGATAGATACTCCAAATATACCTGATGGATATATGGGAGTTGATATTGGTGAAAAAACTATCAAACTTTATACTGATGCAATCAAAAGTGCTAAAACTGTTATTTGGAATGGTCCTATGGGTGTGTTTGAACAAGAAGAGTTTGCGGTTGGAACAAATAAAGTTGCTATTGCATTAACTGAAATTGATGGAACAACAATTATTGGTGGTGGCGATAGTGCTTCAGCTATTATAAATATGGGTTTACAAGATAAGATTACTCATATTTCAACTGGTGGTGGTGCAAGCTTAAAATTGTTTGAAGGAAAAGAGTTGCCAGGAGTTGCTGTTATTCCTAATAAAGATTAGTTTTAAGTAAAAAACTAAACAGGTGTTTATATTTGTAGTTTATGGTTTAATATATTAAACTCTGAA
>CAKVOF010000023.1 GCA_934778125.1 uncultured Clostridia bacterium | reverse complement strand
GTATTGATCTTAATTTATCTAAATTCTTACTCTTAATTCTATTTTTTTCATCTTGATACTTTTTCTCGTAACCCTCTAAAGATTTCAACTTACTTAAAAGTCTATTCTCATTTTCTTCTTTTTGAGCATTTTTAGATTTTAATTCTTCATCTTTATTGTGAAGTATTCCTTTGTGTTCACCGATTACTTTTTCTTGTTCAATGATTTTTTTATCCTTTTCTTGCAATTCTGCATTTTTCTCTTGCAATTCTGCATTTTTAGAATCTAACTCCGAATTTTTCATCTTTAATTCTTCATTTTTTGCAGTTAGTTCATTTGTTTTCACTGTTAATTCTTGTTGCATTTGATTAATTGCTTGATTCAATCTATCAACTTCTGCTTGCTTATTATTAAGTTCCGTTTGAAGTTGTTCAATCATCTCTGAATATTCGTTAGAACCTTCACCCCTCTTCAATTTTTTCTTATTATTTTTAACCAATTGTTTAAATTCTAATGACGTGAAATATTCTCTAACGCTTGAAATTGCAGCAATCTCTGCTTTCCTATAATTTAACTCTTGAACAGCTTGTGCAATTTGGTTCTTCCTAGCTTCAAGTTCTGCTTGTGTGGCATTTAAATTCTGACTTAGCATAGAGACTTGGTTAGCTAGGGCTTGCTTCTCTTGTTCTAGTTTAGAAAAATATGGTTCATTTTGAGCTGTGATAGTTCTATTGATTATTCCATAAACTTTGTTAGCATAAGCTTTTCCTTCAACCTTTATAGCCTCTTCAACATCACTCTTTCTTTCTTTTATCTCATTTCTTAAAACTTCGCATTCTTCTTCTAAATCTGATTGTTGCTTGTTAAAACGAACACTTGCTAAATCATAGTCTTTTTCAAGTTGTTGCAATTTAACCTGTTCTTCATTGTGACGTTTTTTGATATAATTTGCTTCAATTTTAACGACAGTGTTGTTTAACTGTTCATTTAATTGTGTTAAGTTTTCTTTAATTGCTTGAGCCTTTCTCTCATAATCTTTAGTTACTTCATCGAAGTTTTTAGAAAAGTTATTTATCTCAGATTCTTTAGCATTTAATTTCTCAGTTAAATCTCGCTTAACATTAAAATACTTTTCGCTTTCTTTCATCGCCCTATCAAGCAGAATGGCATTTTCTATGCCTAAATCATTAAAATCAAATTTTTCATATTCAACCGCGTTTAATTTTGCGTTTTCAGCCTCTTTTTGTTCTTGCAAAGCTCGTTTTTCTAGATACTCTTGAAGAACAGGAATCCCTTCTTTAATTTCTTTTTGAGTAAATAAAACTTCGTAATCTATAAAGCTTGGCATTGTTGCACATGCTTTATTAATAAACCTTGAAAAATCGTGAAATTCAAAATACAAGTCTTTAACCCTATTTGATCTAGCGTATCTACCTATAACAACAAATAGATAATTTACTGCAACAACAAGTAGTGGAACTGTTACAAACTGCCAAATCATATTAACAGAAATTGGTGTTGTTGACTTAAGCTCTACGCCATCAATTGTGTTGCCAGTTGCTAAATTTACTATCATACCTATGTAAGATAAAAATGATAAAATTCCAATAATAACACCAAAGATTGATGCAACTTTAAGAGCCGTTCCATATTTTGAAGTTTTAATAGGCTGATCTATGCATGTTGTGGTTGTCATATAGTCGCTTGGAAGCTTATCTCTATAAAGCATATATTCTTGCCAGCAATATCTCAAAGTTTTAGGAACTTTTTTCATCTTATCATTAAGCGTGATTAAATTATCTTCTGTTACATGCGGATTTTTTTCAAAAAAACGATTTAATTTCTTAACAGATTTCAAAAGTTTAACTTCATATGAATTCCATATAATTAGGAGCATAATCAAAATATTCAATGCAACAAGTGCTATTGAAATATAAAAAATTATATCAAAACCAACGCCACCAACAGTTTTTAAGATATTTTTAAAAATATTATGAATAAAAGAACTACCTAATTCAGCATCCGTTTCTGCCAAAATATAATTTAGCATATCATTTCCCCTTTTCTTTAACGCATTATTACATACATACTTATAATTTAGTATATCACACGTTATTTTTCAAACCAAACAAAATAGAGTATTATACACGATTATTTTTCGATTTTTTCGATAAAATTATTTACATATTTACAAATAAAGAAATTCTTTTATTTTCAAAACAACAAAGTTGTAGCCCTATCTTAAAAACAACGATTAAACTGAATTGATATTAACTTATTGGTGTCATTGAAAATAAAAGACACTTAACTGACTTAAATTATTACTTTTTAACAAACTTAAATGCTTAAATAAAAGTTATAGATGATACTAATCTAACTCACTAAAAAAGTATTACATTTCGATTAATTCATTGCAAGTAAATGAATAAACATATCCCTTAATTTGTTTTTTCGGATAAAGCCTACTCAACGCTAATTTATAAAGATTTAATTGAGTTTTATATAGGTTTGCATAGTACTCTTTACTTGAACTTCTGTTTGTTTTATAATCAACCACAATAGCCTCATCTTTCCCAACTAATACCAAATCCATAACACCTTGAACTATAACTTTTTCTTCAATATCGCTAGATTCAACCACTTTATTATAAGGCAGTTTCATAACAAACTGCATTTCTTTTTTCAAATTTGTTATTTCATTTTTTAACAACTGTATTTTCAAAACTGCCTTATATATTTTATTTATATCAATTAAATCCTTAATTTTTTCATCGCATTCGTAATTACTAAGTACTTCATGGACTTTCTCTATAATCTCATTAAGTGACTCATTTAACTCTAAATTTTCCATAATTTTATGATACAAAGTTCCAACTTCACTTGCTTCATTTTCTTTTAAATTATATTCATCAAAAAGATTTAACTTGTCTATGTTTTGTAGGTTTAATTGATAGTCACAATCCTCTTTTAAAATGCTAGAGACACTGTTTTTAACAACAATTGATTTGTTTTTATATTTATTAAAGTTCACATTAAACGCTTCAATATTTTTATTAATTACATCACTAGTCGTTTTTCTAACAATAATAGTTTTATTTTCAAAAGTTTTTTCAACGTTCGATGGTTCAACTATATTTACATTTGCGCAAGACTTCTTTCCTTTGTTAATCATGAAATTTTCACTTCCGCTTTTAAAATAGTTTAGATCACTCTCATCTAAGGACATTAACATATAATCTAAATATGATTGGCAATGATAAACATTTTTATACGATTTTTTATTAACACTATCTATATTAATCGTTCCAATAAGCATTAAATTACATTTTGCCCTTGTTAATGCAACATAAAACAATCTTATTGTTTCATCAATTTCACTTTTCTTATTAGCAATCATACAGGCTTTTCTAACAATTGTTTCTTTTTCTGTTCTCTCGTTGATATTTTTATACTTAATCCCAAGTCCAAAATTATCGTTAATAATACAATCAGATATGTTCATATTAACATTAAATTTAGTGCTAAAATCAGCAATAATAATAGCAGGAAATCCCAGCCCTTTGCTTCCATGCATTGTTAGAATTTGTACTGCATTATCTCCACCACTCACACTCAATTCATATTCTTTATCTTTTATAGTTTGTAAATATTCAATAAAACCACTTAAATTGTGACTATATATTTCTGCACTTGCAATCTTTTTAAATTCTTTAATATTCGCTTCTCTTTGCAAACCATTTGGCAAGCATTTAAAATAAAAAATAAGGTCGTTATCAATACAAACTTTGTTAATTAAGCTCACCAAATCAGTTTGCTCATAGTAAAATCTTAAACTTGATATATATTCAAGAAAGTTAGATATTTTAAGTTTTAGAATTTCATTTGCATTGAAGTTTTTAAGTTTGTAATATAAATATTCGCCAGCACAATTTGAAATTTCACACAAATCATTTTCATCAAGCCCACACAATTTGCTTTTAAGTGCAACCGCTAAGGAAATATCATTAAGTGGGTTTTGTATTATTTTTAAAATTGAGACTAATGTTATTATTTCAATTTGTTTAAATAAATCTACCCTATATTTTGCAGTTGTTGGAATATTAAATTCAGCTAAAGTTTTAACTAATTCAAATAAAAAATCACCTTTATTTCTTAATAAAATTGCTATATCTTTATATGTGTAATTCCCCACGATGTCGCCAAGCCTATATTCCGTGCCAAGCAAACTTGAAATATGTTTAACAACTTCTATTGCTTGGCTTCTATACAATTCTCTCAATTTTAAACTAGTTGTTGTGTCATTATCTTCAATTGTGTTTTTAACCAACTTAACGCCCACAACCTGATTAAACTTTTTAAAGCCTGAAACAAGTTGAGAGTTTTGGGAATAATCAATTCCGATTGTATCCTTTGTTACAAGTTTATTCATGATTGAATTTGTGAATTCTAGAATGTTTTCATCGCTTCTATAATTTTCATTAAAATAGAACACTTTACCTGAATTTGAACTTGAATATTTGCTAAGTTTATCAATAAATATTTTAGGTGTTGACCTTCTAAACTCATATATACTTTGTTTAACATCACCAATCATATTTATATTATTATTTTCAATACGAGAAATTATATTTTCTTGCATTTCGTTAACATCTTGATACTCATCAACAAATATGTAATCATATGAGTTCATAATATCATTTGCAATTCTTTCATCTTTGGTAAGTTCATTTGAATAATACTCAATGTCTGAAAAATCAATCACATTTCTATTCTTCTTTAATCTCGTAAATTCTTGTAATACTTTACCACATACTTCAAATATAAATTCCGTGGTGGATTTTACAAACTTCATTTCAGATTGAAAATCATCATACACATTGTCAACCTCGCATTCAGCATCAATACTAAAACCAAATTTTTTAATTTCGTTATCCTTAAACTTGTTAAATTCATCACCAAGTATTTTAATTTCATCATCTAAAAGTTTAACTTCTAACTCCCATTTGTTAGATGACTTTGGCTTCATAATTAAAGAATTTTGAAACGCATTAAAACACCCCTCTATTAAGTTTTTAGAATCGCAAAAATCATTTATAAAATTTAACCTGTTTTGAATATATATGCTATGTTTTTCACTTAATACTTCCGCCTTTGTTTTTAACCTTTCAAACTCTTCCTTAAAATCTTTCAACTGCCCTTTTAAGTACTCAAATATAAAACTCACACAAATATTATCATCAGCGTTTTCGATGTATGATTTATCAAATAATTTTGTTTTCCACTCATCAATATCTGTTTTTGTTCGCATAAAATTAACTAACTTAAAGATCACTTGCTTTAAGTTCTCATCTTTCCTGCTAGCGTTAAACAAGTTGAACAACATATAAAATCGGTCATTGTTTTCAATTGTGTAATTATTAAAAACATTTGTAATTGCTTTATTAAACAAGAAACTTGACTCTCTATCATCTAATATTTCAAATGATGGATCAATCCCAAGTTGAGAAAAATATTTTACAATCCATTTTTTGCAAACACTATGTATTGTTGAAATATCAGCATTAACAAGATCATCAATTTGATCGTAAATAAACTTCCTTTCATCAACCCCACACTCTGATGAGTATTTCAACAAAAGTTTTTGCAATCTATCTAACATTTCATTTGCAGCTGCTTTTGTGTATGTTACAACCAATAATCGCTTAACTGGTATTTTCCTACCAGCGATTAACCAGAGCAATTTAGAAACCATTGCTGAAGTTTTTCCAGTACCTGCACTCGCAGAAACAAGAATATTGTTATCACATTCAACAAATTCTTTCTGTTCTTTATTAAGCTTATCTAAGAAACTATTAATCAATTTCATTTTCCTTTTCAATTATATTTTTAAGTTCACTAATATTTTTCACTTTCACAACTTTTTTTGTTTTGCAATTAAACGACTCATCAAAATAACATAATCCTTTGTAATCACAATAAGCACAACATTTAAAATTATCATCTTCAAGAGGAACGGCATCAATAACACCATCATTCATTTTCTCAACCGCCCTACTCATCAATTTAAAAGCAAAATCACAAATATAATTCATTTGCTCTTCAGATAACAACAAATTATTTGAAGTTGAATTAGAAACAAAAGAACAATCAGACTTAGTCGCCAGATTAACAGCGGGACTGCGGTAGTTTGGCTTGTTTAAGTTGCCATCAAAATTCAAAATGTTTTCAATTTCATTCCTAATAACACCCGACAACTGGTATTTCATATCTAAGCCACTTGAATAAGAGTTTTTAATTGGTAAATAAAAAGCACCTGCAGGTTTAAGGTTTTTATGAGAATCTCCAAATACTTTCATATAAACTATTAACTGAATTTTTTTACCGTTGTATAAATCAGTGAAATCGGTAAAACTATCACTACCAGTTTTATAATCAATAACTCTAAAATAATCATCACACAAATCAACTCTATCAATTATACCTTTTAAAACTATTTCTTTATCTCCAATATTAAACTTGATTGCATTAGAAAATTTACTAAATGGTATTTCATAACCATTTTTCATAGGCCTGAAATTAGATAATTTTTGTTGATTATTAATAGCTTTTAAAACTCTAAAACACTCATCTTCTAAAGAGTTAATTAAAAATGCATTTAACTTATTACTAAAAATATAAGAAAACTTTTCCATATTTCTAACTACATCAAATGACTTTTTGACAATATCATCGATACTAGTGTCATCATAATTAGACTTATTGCATAACTCTTTAACTGAAATAGCCAAGAAAGAGTGAATTATATCACCAAATTCTTTCGCCTGCAATTCAGCCTTTTCCTCATCTTTAAGTTTTAAACCATACCTAACCAAATGCATATATGGGCACTTAAAAAACGTTTCAAATTGACTAATACTGATTGAGTTGTTACTAAGTAAACCATTGTTTTCAGTTCTTAAATTAAAATAAGTTTGCCTAAATTTATTTAACTCCAAAACCTTATCACACTCTTTATTTAGAACACTTGCAAGATAATCAACATACGCTCTAAAGCCAACATTACTCGAGAAGGAATTCCAATTCTTAATTGCAAACACAAAGTTATTTTTGGCAGTATCATAATTCAAATTATTGATGCAATAATCATCATCGCAACCAACCAAACACTTTGATAGATTTGTTTGTTTAGCATATTCAACTTCACTTATAGCATCCAATTTCATCAACGATGTTATAAAAGAATTTTGATATTGCTCAACTCCATTTTCATCAGATGAACAATAAGATATGTATGTACACACATCAGCCATAAACATCAACTCATAAACTTTAAACTTCCGCCTCTTATTAATAAGCGCAATAGTTGGAGTAATTTTATTTTTTTCATCCAAGTTTCCGATTTCTTTATCACTAACAATACCAAGGTCTTGAGAGTAAGTTGGAAAGTTTCCTTCATTAGCCCCCAGAACAAACAAATACTTACAAGGAGTGAAATAAGAATTATTTATATCACCAACAAAAATTGAATCAATACTTATAGGTGGTTGACTCACAGAGATATCTTCAAAATAGGAATCAAGAATCCCCTTAAAACCTTCAAGTGATAATTGCTCATTTTTAAAAACTTCCAAAATTTCATTAAAGGCTTGCTTAATTTTTTCACATACCTTATCTAAATTCCTAAATTCAATAATTAAACCCTGTTGCTTCAATTTATTAAGAAGCTTTAATACCCTATCCTCAAACTTAATCTCATCAAATAATTCACGCAAAATACTTAATAAACTTTCAATTGAACCTAGGCTATCAATTTTACTCTTATATTTCAATATAATCGCAAAAAACAAAAAAACGTTTTTTAAGCTATCTGGAACGATTATATTTTTATTCAGCAATGATTTATCTATTAAACTGGCATATTGCAAACCATATTTATTAATAAAATTATTATATTCAAAAACACTATCATCAGAATTAAACAACACATTATTAAGCAAAGATAATACATTATGTTTATCGTAGTTACCGCACAACAGCTCAAGAATATTTGAAATAGCCCTAACAACAATATTATCCTTAATTGAACTCGATTTATCTAAATAGTAAGGCAAATTCGATGCTATTAATGCATTTTCCAAATCCCTATAGTAAAGGTTTAAATCAGAAACACAAACAACAATATCATTGAAAGATTTTATCTTGCCATCAATAAATAATTTTTTAATTTTTAAAATGAGGTTGTCAATTTCGAGGCGTTTATTGTCACAAACACATAATTTATAGTCAGAAACCCTTTCGTAATTGACATTTTTTATTATAGAATATCCATACAAATTATCCTTAACATAATCGACCAGTGAACATTTTTCAATATCACAATAAACACCTAATTGTTTGCATAAATCAATAATATTGTAATAAATAGCATTCACAAACAGTTCTCTATTATTCAGTTCATCAAAACAATTTGCAATCGTTGCAACATTAACACTGCTCGAATTCTTTATCAGCGCAAGAATAATTTGATACATTTGAAAGTTTAAATCACTAAAATCAATGAAATAAAAATTAGTATTTTTTAAATCAGAATTAATTAATTTTGAGCATAAAATTAATTTGTTGAAACTATCTGTATATCTGTTTTTCAAAAACTCTTCAAACTTTTCATATGTTAATTTTATATCTTTTAATTTTAGATTTAAAAAATTATTATTGGTTTCAACAATGTCAGTTGGCCTAACTCCACAACTTTTAAACATACATATAGTTTCATAGAGTTCAGAGCAAAAACCATTGTAGTTAATTGCTTTTTTATAATAACTCAACTTATCCATATTATTTGTTAGTATGTTTTTAATTATAGCTACACTTGCTGACTTCGAGAGCATCTTTTTGTTATCAGAATTATACCTTTGAATGATTTGGTTCGAGAACCTTGAAAAAGTTGAAATCGTGATATCAGTAACGCAATCCTCACTCAAATTCTCTAAAACAAAATTCTCAATATTTAATGCATTTCTATCTGGGGTTATTAAAATATGCTTTTGAGTTTTATCTCTGTGCTTTAGTTTTTCAACAACTGCCTTAAGACTATCTCTATTTGTTTTCCCTACAAAAATCTTAACTTTCATTTTTCACCTTAGCTTAAATTTTACTTTTCAATACTTATTATATCAAATAAAGAAAATTAAATCAAAGGTTTATTATTTATGAGAGGCTTCGTTATCAGAATTGTTAACTGGATTAAAACTAATAATTTGGCAGTTTTTATCGTGAATTTTACTCGCTTGCATAACACCCACTTTTTTGATTAGATTTGCTAATTTTTCAAACATTATATTAATCAGTTCATCTTCATAAGGTCTTTCACTACTTGTATGTTTTCTATGAATATTTAAAAACCTGTTTTTATTTTCTGGATTAAACTTTTTAACGAAGCTAAATTTTATCATATTATTCTCCTTTCATATTAGATTATTTCCGCAAATATCATATATAAAACAAAAATGTCATATTAATTTTATTAAGAATTTATATTGTTTAAGCAAGGAGCAAGTTATGAAAACATATCTACATTTTTATAGTGATGTTGAATTTGAATTAAGGGTTAATAGTGAATTTATTAAGCATTGTTACGTTGATGAGTATTGCGATTTTGAAGTTGAGTCAGGCATAAAATTTTACGTTACCTTTAATCCAATATCAAATAAAATTCAATATCTGCCCTACACTCAATCGATTGAAATACTTAATAATGTTCCAAAATGCAATGGTGACCAAATTGAAATCATTGAATTTTCAAACAATCACTTTGAAATTAAATTAAATCCTATTGTTTCCACTAGCCAAACAAATAATTTAATTACATTTAATTTCGGTAAGATTTTTACCACAGTTCAAACAAACCCAACAAATATTTATATCTACGAAAATAATGTTTTAAAAAAGATAATTAATTCAAATCATTGCATAACCAACTCCCTAGCCAAACAATATGGAAATTATATTGTTTATAAAAACTGTTTAACTAATGGGAATTTCCAAATATGCATAGTTGATATAAATTCACTTGAATGCGTTTGCAATTTAGTTTGCAAAACAATTGAGGAAGCTGAAAATAAACTTAAATTTCTTGTTAGATGTGATAGCATATGTCATTATGCAACCATTTACGATTTTAATTTTAATGATGGCAAACTATCTAATAACTCAATATATTTATCTAAACCCAGAAATGCAAATATAAATGAATTAACAGCTTATCAATTTTTGATGGCAATAAAAAATAATGACATATCTCAAGCAATGACAAAGATTTCACCCCAACTTCAAGAAAATATGAGCGAAGAAAACATATCTAAGTTCTTTGACAAAATTGAAAAAATATTTTTTGATTCATATAATAGGAACGACACTATATATATAGTTAGAAGTACCGAATCAACCAAAAAAATCAAGTTTACTTTTGAAAATAATTTGATAAACGATTTAGAGAGTTTTTAAATAATTACTTGTTAAAAAAAACAAATTGAATTATAATAATACTATGGAAACAAAGTATTATATATATATTGCTTGTGGAATTTTAATTATACTTTTCCTCATTGATGTGTTCACATCAAGATCTAGAATTTATTATTGGTACAATAAATTTTCGGAAGAACGAAATCACACAAACACAACAGGAAAAGAGTTCGCGATATCAGCAAAACAACAACTCCACCTCAATATTAAACTTGCTTTAATTGATGGCACATTAACTGATTGTTATAGTCCAAAATCAAAAACACTTATGATGAGCGAAGAAGTTTGTGATTTTCCATCTATCGCCTCACTTGCTATAATTGGGCACGAGCTCGGACATGCCGTGCAAGACCACAACAAAAATCCACTTTTTATTATAACAAATTGGATTCGCTCATTAACGAATTTCACAAGTAAATTTATTTTAATATTTTTATTCTCAGCAATAATAGCGATGTGTTTAAAAAGCGATGTTGCAACTACTTTATTGTATATATCTCTTGCACTTTTTGGTTTACATTGTTTAAAGAATATACTACTAATACCAGTTGAAATGGGTGCAAGCAATTTCGCTTTAAGATATTTAAAAGAAAACAAGTATTTAACATTTAGTGAACTACATAAAGTAAAAAAATTACTTCGTGTTGCATCAAGAACATATATTGCAAACTTTTTTGATGAAATTATATTTCTTAAATTTGCAACTAAGAAAAAAAATAAAAGGAGAAAAAAATGATATATCCCATTTATATAGGCTCAATTTCAGTTGCCGTGATACTAATTATTATAACGGTTTATGCTGAAATAAGAGTTAGAGTAACTTATTCAAAATACAGTGAAATAACAACATCTCAAGCAATGCCTGCTTATCAATTTGCTAGAATTGTTTTAGATTCTCTTGGTTTACAAAATATCCAGATAATAAAAATTGGTGGCGAATTAACCGATTACTACGACCATAAAAGGCAAGTTATAGCTCTAAGCGATGGTATTTATGATTCAACAAGTGTTGCAGCTTTAGGCGTTGTTGCACACGAAATTGGACATGCAATTCAATACAAAGAAGGATATGCTTTTATCAAAATTAAGCAAGTGCTATACCCTATCGCAAACTTTATGAGTAGGTTTATGTGGGTTATACTTATCGCTGGAATTATTGGCTCTTTTTGCGTTTCACCTGCTCTTTCATATAATTTTTTCTCCTACTTTTTACTAGGATATGTTGTGTTCTATGGAATGTCTTTTCTATTTGCTTTAATTACATTACCAATTGAGAAAAATGCAAGCAAAAGAGCGTTGGCTATGCTTAAGGAAACTAATACTTTAAATGATGGTGAATTAACACAAGCAAAGTCTGTTTTAGATGCTGCTGCCCTAACATATGTTGCATCGTTGATTGTTTCTTTAGTATACTTCTTAAGAATGCTTATTATATTTGCGAATTTCACAAAGAAAAAATAATTTAATAACCCTAATAATAACGTTTTCTTAAAATTCCTAATTATTATAAAAATAATTAAGTACGCATAACTAAAAAACACTTTTAAGATTTATAATTTCTTAAAAGTGTTTTTTATTATTTTTCAATAAATGTTGCACATGTTGCTTTGTAATCATCATTACAAACACAAATACCATTTGCTTTGCAATGGCAATCTTCATTAAATAAGCACTTTGCATCACATTTTATTCCAACAAGTTTATTATGCCTATAAGGATGCATATCTGGTGCAGTTTCAAACATTGTTTTGGGAATGTTTTGTTTTTGTTTTGCATCAACATGATCCGCCTCTTCAAATGTTGCACATTCACACTTATTAGTTACCTTAATATCATTGCTCATACATGCATAGCAATTATTATGTTTGCAATTTAACTTTTTACATTTTAAATCCATATAAATTCACCTCTTTATATTAGTTTGCTATTTATAAGCTTTTTATTCAATTTCGCTTAAATAAAATTATTTTTAAAAGATTATGCAAAAACTACAGCAAATTTAATTTGAAAGCCTTTTTGTAAGGATAATATATAAATGCAGATAAACAAAAACCTAACAATCTAGATTAACAATTAAATGTTATTTTAATTGACAAAATCATTTAAATGGTTGTAAACTTAATATAGATTGGAGGTAATTATGAAAGTTGTTTTATTAAAAGACATTAAAGGAAAAGGCAAAAAAGGCGACATAATAACCGTTAATGATGGTTATGCATCTAATTATTTGATACCTAATGGACTTGCTAAGGTAGGAAATGCAGTTAACCTTAATGAAGCAAAACAAGCCCAAGAAAGTAATATATATCAAGCTGAACAAGCAAGGTTAAGAGCAGTTGAACTTGGTGAAAAATTAAAAAATATTCAAGTTTCACTTTCTATTAAGTGCGGAGCAAATGGTAAAGTTTTCGGCTCTGTTACAAACAAAGAAATTTCTGAGGACCTTATTAAAAAAGGCTTTGATATTGATAAAAAGAAAATCTATGTTGCAACAATAAAATCAATAGGATCATACACTGCAAAAGTTAAACTTCACCCAACTGTTACTATTTCAATTCCAGTTGAAGTAATTCCAGAATAATATGAATACAATCGTAAATATGTAATACATTTTTATTATTAAAATGATTATTCAAGTCTTTGATATTCTTAGTAGAGTATTCATTTTAACTAAATATGGTTTAATCACTGGTGTTTCATTTTTGAATCATTACATAAAAAATTCACTTCAAAAATTGAAGTGAATTTTTTTATTATTTATTAATAAATTTTTTAAATTAAATTACTTTAATTCAACAGTTGCGCCAGCTTCTTTTAATTTAGCTTCAATAGATTTAGCTTCTTCTGTTGCAACATTTTCTTTAATTGTGCAAGGAGCACCATCAACTTTAGCTTTAGCTTCACCTAAACCTAAACCTGTGACTTCTTTAACGATTTTGATAACCGCAATTTTGTTTGCTCCAACTTCTTTAAGAACAACATTGAATTCGCTCTTTTCTTCAGCTTCAGCAGCAGCACCGCCAGCAACTGGACCTGCAACAGCAACTTGAGCAGCAGCACTAACTCCGAATTTTTCTTCTAACATTTTAACTAATTCACTAACTTCTAGAACTGTTAATTTCTCGATTTCTTCTACTAATTTATTTAAATCAGCCATTTTAATTTCTCCTTATTTTTAATTTTTAATTTTTAAATTTTTTATGCTTAATTTGCTTTAATTAAATTAATATTTAATTAAGCTTGCTTTTTTGCTATTTCGTTTAAGCCCCTAGCAAGTGAGGCAATTGGACCTTGCAACGCACCAAGTAACATAGAGATAAGTACTGGTTTTGAAGGTATTTTTGCTAATGCTTCAACTTCTTGTTTGCTCATTATATTTCCATTAACAATACCAAATTTAACAGACATTTTGTTTAATTTAGATGAATTATCAACGAAAATTCTAGCTGGTGCAACTTCATCATCTGAGAATGCAACAGCTGTTGTGCCTTCAAACATCTTTTCATCAAGGTCTTGAACACCAAGTTCATTTAAAGCACGAAGCATTAATCTATTTTTATAAACTTTGTAAGTAACGCCATCTTTTCTGAAATCAGAACGAAGATTTGTGTCTTCAGCAACAGTGATACCACGATAGTCAACAAAAATGATTGATTTTGCATTTTTGAATTGATCAACGATGGTTGAAACTAATTCTTTTTTACTATCTAAATTTGCTCCCATTTTCTCTCCTTTTCTTTAATATTTAATTAAAAAATTCCTTAATGCCATGAAAGCATTAAGGAAGAAAGAATTCACTCATTAACACTCACCTCGGCAAGCCCTATTTCTAGAATTAAATGCTAAGTTATAATAATTCTGAATTATTAATTTAGCAAACTTGCTGTCTATGGCAAATTGAAATATTTAATTATCTTGAATATTTTACTATAATAATATAGATTTGTCAAGAACTAAATTCAAATAAAGCTAATTAGTTTTGCTTGTATTCAATTTTAATTCCTGGTCCCATAGTTGAGCTAACATATGAACTCTTAATGTATGTTCCTTTTGCAGCAGCTGGTTTAGCTTTGATTAAAGCTTCCATAACTGTGTTTAAGTTATCTTGAAGTTTTTCTAAACCGAATGATACTTTACCGATTCTAACGTGAATGATATTTGTTTTATCTAAACGATATTCAACTTTACCAGCTTTGATTTCAGAAATTGCTTTCTTAACATCCATAGTAACAGTTCCACTCTTTGGGCTTGGCATTAATCCCTTTGGTCCTAAGATCTTAGCAATTCTACCAAGTAATGGCATCATATCTGGAGTGGTTACGATAACATCAAAATCAAACCAGTTTTGAGTTTGAATTTTGCTTATCATTTCTTCTGCACCAACATAATCAGCGCCAGCTTTTTCAGCTATTTCAGCGTTATCGCCTTTAGCAATAACTAAAACTTTTAAAGTTTTTCCAGTTCCATGAGGAAGAACAACAACTCCCCTAACTTGTTGATCAGCATTTCTACCATCAACACCTAATTTAACATGAAGTTCAACAGTTTCATCGAACTTTGCTTTTGCAGTTTGCAAAACTAAATCTAAACCAGTTGCAACATCATATGTTTTTGTTTTGTCTACTAGTTTAGCACTTTCGGCATATCTTTTACCTTTTTTCATAATTTAAATCTCCTTTGTGGTGATAAACGAATAAATTAAAGATTTTTTATTCTCCCACTTATTAATCAATAACAGTAACACCCATACTTCTGCAAGTACCTTCAACCATGCTCATAGCTGATTCTAGTGATCCTGCATTTAAGTCTGGCATTTTCAATTCAGCAATTTCTTTAACTTGTGCTTTAGTGATTTGAGCAACTTTAGTTTTAATAGAATTTGCAGAACCAGATTCAATTCCGCAAGCCTTCTTAATAAGAACAGCTGCTGGTGGTGTTTTTAAAACCATTTTGAATGATCTATCAGCAAAGATAGTAACAACAACTGGGATAATTAAACCTTCTTGAGATGCGGTTTTTTCGTTAAATTCCTTTGTGAATGCTGGAATATTTATTCCGTGAGGTCCTAAAGATGAACCAACTGGTGGACCTGCAGTTGCCTTTCCTGCTGGTAATTGCAATTTAACAATTGCATTAATTTTAGCTTGTGCCATAAAATTTCCTCCTGCCGTGTGGCTAATGTGGTATAAACAAAATGCATTAAAAATTTTACATTTCTCCCACTATCTTACGATCTTCATCATAAGCTATTGCAACGCTATAAAGCGAAAACAATCATAAATAAATTAATCAATTTTTCTAACTTGTTCTAAAAGCAAATCAACTGGTGTGTTTCTTCCAAACATTTCAACAACAACTCTGCACTTATTGGCTTGAGTATCTAGAGATTGAACTGTTCCTAAGAAGCCATTAAGAGCTCCTTCAAGCACTTCAACTTTATCGCCAACCTCAAGATTGGTATCAATAACAGCAACTTTTTCAAGCCTCATTTTTCTGATTTCTTCCTCAGTTAAGCTTAACGGTCTTCCCTTTGGTCCTGCAAAACCAGTAATTCCACGAGTTCTTGTTACGGCGTGCCAAATATCATCACCATAAATCATTTTAACAATAATATAACCTGGCATAACCTTTCTGCTAACGATTTTCTTTTTGCCATTTTTTTCTTCAACAACATCTTCCATTGGAATAACGATATCGAAAATTCGATTTTGCAAATTATACTTATCAATAACGATTTCAAGGTTTTCTTTTGCAACATTTTCATAACCAGAGAACGTGTGAAGCACATACCATTTTGCACCATCCAAATCAGCATTATTTTCAGCCGTGATGTTTGCATCAACAATTTGCGCTTGACTTTGCTCAATTGATTCATTTGAAGATTCAGTTTTGTTTAAAATTTCAGTTGATTCGATAGAATCAACCTTTTCTTGAATTTCATTTTCTTCCATTAAGCTTCCTCCTACTTCTTAGTTAGCACTTCATAAATCAAACTAAATAATTTATCAACGCCAAATAATAATAATGTGCAAATTGTTACAACCAAAATAACAACTCCGGTTTGCTTAAGAACTTTACCAAAAGATGGCCAAGATACTTTTTTAAGTTCGCTTGAAGTTTCCTTTAAACGCTTAAACATCGATCTTTTTTCAGTTTTTTGTTTTTTCTGAGCCTTAGAAGTTTTTGATTTTTCAGCTAATTTAGCATTCTCTTTCTCTGCTTTAATTCTTTCTCTTTCAGCCTTTTTTAATGCTTTTTTATCCTCTTGTGAAGGAACACTCGCCTCTTTAACTTCGGTTTTAACCTCAGCATTATCAGTGCTTAAATTTTGAACTTCTAATTCTTCATTTTTAACTTCTTTTTTTGCCATAATAATAAAAGCGCTCCTTGATTATTACTTTGTTTCTTTATGAGCAGTTTGCTTTTTGCAGACTTTACAGAACTTCTTTAATTCAATTCTATCAGGGTCGTTTTTCTTATTTTTTTCAGAAGTATAATTTCTGCTTTTGCACTCAGTGCATGCTAATGTGATAATTTCTCTCATGATGCCATTTCTCCTTAATTAAAGTGAAATATACTATGCTTGCAAAACCCTTGCAATATAGCGATTAAGTTTAACATAATATAAGCATTATGTCAATAACAAACTCAAAAAAAAGAGCCGAAACTCTTTTTTTATATTTTGTTAACTAAATTATATCACATCACCAAATAAATTGTAAAGTATAAAATGTTATTTATTGCAACTTTATTTGTTTTTTTAGCTTTATATTCTTTTCTTTTTACTTATTATTAACTTAAAAATCAAATATTATGGTCAATTTCAAAATCGTTTGTCGAACTTTCAGCGTTTTTATCTTTTGAGTTATTATTGACTTCTGATGTTGCTAAATTATTGTTTTCAATATAATTACTGTTTTTCTCTAAATTTTCACTTAAGGTTTTGTTTCGATCTTCTGATTTTTCATTAATAACTTCATATTCACTATTTTGTTCATCTTTATCAATAGTTTTAAAATTGGAATTATTTAATATAGATTTTTTAATTTTACCACTTAAGGCTTTATCGAATTTTAGTTTTCCCTCTTTTTGTTTTTTATTAACTTCATTTAATAAATCAGCATCGATTGGCTTCAATTCAGAATTTTCAAAATCTTGCATAGTAGTTTGGTTGGTTTCATTATCTAAATCAACTGAGTTTTCAATGCTCAAATCTTTTAGACTTTCCTTATACATTTCAAGCTCATTTTCATCTAATATTGGTTGATCAAGATTCAACAAGTCTATTAATTCACTAAGGCTTGAATCGTTATTTGATGTTCTCACAAAATTGTCTTCTTTTTCTTTAATAACATTCATATTCAATCTATCAGATTTATCTAAACTTTCCATAACTTTTTTAGATGCAGTTTCAATAGTTTCAGTCATTGATGAGTAGAAAGTTTTTAGCGCAGGTAAAATTTCTTTGAAAAATTTTTCTTCAAACTCTTTATTTTGTTCTTTTGTTTGAGTAATATCTTCAATTGATTTATCCAACAATTCATTTAAATCTTTGTTCTTCCTTTCTTTTAAAAAAACACCTTCAATCTTTTTATATTCATTATCATATTGCCTTAAAACATCTGCATTAAAGGCGTTATTTGACCTATTTAAAACCTTCATTTTGGCTTTATAATAATCGCCGTATAATTTCTCAGATTCAGTTTGAATTGCGTTCTTAAGGGCGTTGCAGTACTGTTTTTTAGCCATTAAAAATGTTTTTAAGAAGTGCTCCGCACTCACTTTCTTCTTTCTGCCATTTTCATCATAGACAACAACAACATTATAGTTTTTATATACCTTTTCAACAAAATCTTTCATATCAGATTTAAATTCTGAAATTAAAGTTTTAATTGTATTTTGCAAATACCCATTAATTTTATACACATTTTCAAGTAAAAATAATTTTGCACTAAATTCATTTTTTTCAGGATTTTTATGAAATGATATTTCAAACATAATTTCACCAAATCCAGGAATATTGCTTTCACAAAAAACTGAATCTTGAAAAGCATATTTCTTTGCTTTTTCAAAGCTTATTAATTCATTAATTATTTCTGGTGCAATAAAATAGTTGCCATTATTATCGTAAACACCTAACAACGAATTAAATACAATATCGGTTTTCTCTGAAACTAAAGCATCTTGAGAAATATTTCTAATAAATTTATTTTCCATACCATTCTAATTTACGTGTTATACTTTTTAACAACACGTAAAACTCCTTATAAGGATTGTAACACATAAACACTAATAAAACAAATAAATAAGTTTATTGCACGCAATATTAAAGCAAAAAACATTTTATGTTAACAAAAAAACACTTTGAAATAATCAAAGTGTTTTTCTAATTTTTTCAATAATTATTTAATAATTGAAGAAACTACACCAGAACCAACTGTTCTACCACCTTCACGGATAGCGAATCTTAAACCTTGTTCGATAGCGATTGGAGTGATCAATTTGATTGTCATTCTAACGTTATCACCTGGCATAACCATTTCAACGCCTTGTGGAAGTTCAATAGAACCTGTAACATCTGTTGTTCTGAAGTAGAATTGAGGTCTGTAACCATTGAAGAATGGAGTATGACGACCACCTTCTTCTTTCTTTAGAACGTAAACTTCTGCTGTGAATTCTGTGTGTGGGTGAATTGTACCTGGTTTAGCAAGAACTTGTCCTCTTTCGATATCAGTTCTTTGGATACCACGAAGAAGTAAACCAACGTTATCACCAGCAACGGCAGCATCAAGCATCTTTCTGAACATTTCAACACCAGTAACAACTGAAGTTAATTTAGAGTTCATACCAACGATTTCAACTGTGTCACCAACTTTAACTGTTCCTCTTTCAACTCTACCAGTTGCAACTGTTCCACGACCTGTGATTGTGAACACATCTTCAATTGGAAGAAGGAATGGT
>CAKVOF010000022.1 GCA_934778125.1 uncultured Clostridia bacterium | reverse complement strand
AGAGCAAAGAGTATCTTTGCGGTGCTTTAGCACAAATTTTGAACTCGTTTCAAAATTTACTTCCTATAGTTTATATTTAATTTGTCAATATGAATACTAGAGTCTTATTATTAATAAAAATATATTGATAATAAAAATATGGCAATCGGTAAAATGATGTTGATTGCCATATTTTTAATTTATTTAAAATTTGTTTTAATTATTACAATTTTCTTTTTTATAAAGACATGTGTTATTCTAATGCTTAAATATTTCTTTTGGCTTCCATAATGATAATATTTGTTATTTCTTTGTTAGCGTTTTTGCTGTTTTCCGTTTTCATTTTTAACATATATGCATTTTTATTTTTAATCATCTTTAGTAATGTGTTTCTTAAATTATTAACATTAAATTCTTCTTGATTAATAACTTCGCAATAACCCAAACTTTTAAATATGTTTGCATTGTCAATCTGGTCACCCCTAGAGTTTCCTTTTGGTAAGGGGACAAGTATGAATAATTTTTTTAGTGCTAATAATTCAAATATGGTGTTACTACCAGCTCTTGAAATCACAATATCGGCAATGTTAAACGCATTTTGCATATCTTTGCAATATTCGATTTGCTTGTAGTTTTTATATTTGTTGATAAGTTTTTTGTTTAAATTCTTTTTGCCAACAATGTGTAGGATGTTAAATTCTTTAGTAAGTTCTTCTATGTTATTGAAAATTACATTGTTTATTGCGCTTGCCCCTAGGCTACCGCCGGTCACTAAGATTGTTTTATGGGTTTTGTTGAATCCTAGGTTGCTGTATGGATTGTTTTTGGATGGGTTGAAGAGTTCATCACGAATAGGAGAACCGGTGTGTAAACCTTTTTTCTTGTATTTATTGTCGAAATTATTAAAACTAAAGCACATTTTATTGCAATACTTGTAAATAATTTTATTTGCGAGCCCCATGGTTGAATCGCTTTCATGGGCAACAATGGGTATTTTTAATTGCTTTGCTGCAATAACCACGGGAACGGAAACAAAGCCACCTTTTGAAAATATGATAGCTGGTTTAATTGTTTTTAATATTTTTTTTGCATCATTTATACCTTTGATTAGTTTAAAAGGGATTAGTAGGTTTTTTAATGTAAAGCCTCTAATAAATTTCACTGTGGTTATAGGGTAGAATTTTATATCCTCAATATCTTTTATGAGATTATTTTCAATTCCATTTTCGCTACCGATATAATATATTTCATTAAAGTGCTTTCTAAGATGTGGAATGAGTGCGATGTTGGGAGTGACATGTCCGGCGGTTCCTCCTCCTGTTAATACAATTTTCATAATACCCTCAGAGATTATAAATGTTTTTTTGATTAATTCAAGATGTATATAATAATTAATTTGTTTGAAATTATTATATTATATTTTATTAATTAATTACCAAAGTTATGCAATAAATAAAGTTGTTGTTAAGAGCGTATTATATGGTATAATAATACATCTAATAGTATAAAAATACATACAATCAAAACTGTCACTAAAAATAAATATACAATTTATTAAATAATAATGCAGTTTTAATGAGTATATTGTTTATACATATTCAATAATATAAATATTTATGCATAAATTATTTCATAATACACTTCATTTTTCTTATTGTGATTTTTTCAAGTTGTATAAATTATTAAAAATTTGTGAAATATATTTGATTTTTTTTAATTTTTAACTTAAAACAATATAGTTAGAACTTTAATTTATGATTATAATATTGTATTTATAATCCTAATTGGTATGTTATACTTTTAAAGTTTTATTAATTATATGAGGTGATTATTTTGGGTGCAGAGTATAATAGTAAAAATATTGTGGTGCTTGAAGGTCTTGATGCGGTTAGGTTAAGGCCTGGAATGTATATTGGAACAACAGGTCCAAAAGGGCTTCATCATATTTTATGGGAGATAGTTGATAACTCAATTGATGAAATTAGTAATGGTTATGGTAGTAGAATAGAAGTGACAATGAATTCTGATGGGAGTATAACGGTTGAAGATAATGGCCGTGGAATTCCTGTTGACAAGCATCCAACTTTAAAAGTAAGTGGTGTTCAGGTTGTTTTTACCCAACTTCACGCTGGCGGAAAGTTTAATAATGACAATTATAAATATTCTGGTGGTCTTCATGGTGTTGGTGCGAGTGTTACGAATGCATTGAGTAAATGGCTTGAAGTAACCGTTTATAAAGATTGCTATGAATATCATATGAGATTTGAAAGTATCAGAAAAGGTAAAAAAGTATCGGGTGGTGTTCCAGTTTCTCAATTAAAATGTGTTGGGAAAACTAAAAAAAGTGGAACTAAAGTTACTTTTATGCCTGATGATTTGATTTTTGGTGATCTTAAGTTTGACTTTGACACAATCAAGAAAAGATTAAGAGAATTAGCTTTTTTAAATAAGGGTGTTGAGTTGATTTTAACCGACAATTATAATAAAGATGAAATTGGTGAATATTTACACGAGGTTAAAACTTATAAATATACAAACGGTTTACGTGACTTTATTGAATATTTAAACAATGGTAAGGGCGTTTTGTATAAAGATCCTATATATATAGAAGGCTCAAGCGATGTTGTGGATCTTGTTTGTGCTATTCAACATACTGATAGTTTTTCTGAAAACATCTTTAGTTATGTAAATAATATTCCAACAAGTGAGGGCGGAACTCATGAAGCTGGTTTAAAAGCGGGTTTAACTCGAGCTATAAATGAGATAGCAAGGAAATTAGGTATATTAAAGGAAAAAGATGCTAACTTGCAAGGTGAAGATTATCGTGAGGGAATCACTGCAATCTTGGCTATTAAAATGAAAAATGTTCAGTTTGAAGGTCAAACTAAAACTAAGCTTGGTAATCCTGAAGCTAAAACTGAAGTTGAGAATATTGTTTATGATGCTTTAATTAAATTTGGTGATAGTAAAAATTGTAAAGAAGTTATAACAATTCTTGTTAATAAAGCAAAGCTTGCTGCAAAGGCAAGGGAAGCTGCAAAGAAAGCTAAAGACTTAACAAGGCAAAAAAGTGCCGTTGAAACCTATTCTCTTGTTGGAAAACTTAGTTGTTGCACTGGAAAAAACGCTCTACTTAATGAAGTATTTATCGTTGAGGGTGATAGTGCGGGCGGATCTGCAAAACAAGCCCGTGATAGAAGCTTTCAAGCAATTTTACCATTAAGAGGAAAACCTCTAAATGTTGAGAAGAAGAGGCTAAATCAAATACTTGAAAATGAAGAAATCAGAACTATCATTAGTGCATTAGGAACCAATATTGGCGACACTTTTAATATTGATAACTTAAAGTATAATAAAGTTGTTATTTTAGCTGATGCTGATCAGGATGGTGCCCATATCCGTGCAATTTTACTAACATTCTTCTATAGGTATATGCGTCAGCTTATTATTGATGGTCATGTTTATATTGGAATTGCTCCGCTATATAAAATTACTAAAAATGGTGTTGTTCATTATATCTATAATGATGAAGATTATGATAAGGTTGTGGGTAGGGCAACAAGTGGTTATACCGTGCAAAGATTTAAAGGTTTAGGTGAAATGACCGCGGAGCAACTTTGGGAAACAACTATGGATCCATCAAAAAGGGTTTTGGTTCAAGTAAACTTGGAAGATGCTGCTGAGGCAGAAAGAATGATTGATATTTTAATGGGTGATAATATCACTGAAAGAAAAAAATACATTATTGAGAATGCAAACTTTAATAAAGTGGACACATTTGAAACTAAGAAAAAATAAGGAAAATGTAATGGCTGAAAATAAAACAAAAAGTAGTAGTAAAAAACCTAAAATAGATTACTCAATCTATGATGGCAATGTTGTAACAAAATCAGTAGAACAAGTTATCCATGAAAGTATGTTGCCATATAGTGAATATGTTATTATGGATAGAGCTTTGCCTAGAGTTGAAGATGGGCTAAAGCCAGTTCAAAGGCGTGTTTTATATAGCATGCTTGAAGTAGGTGTGTTGCCTGATAGGCCATTTAGAAAAAGTGCCAGAATTGTGGGTGATTGCATGGGTAAATATCACCCTCATGGTGATAAAAGTATCTACGACACTATGGTTAGAATGGCACAAGATTTTAATATGGAAGAAGTTTTGGTTAATGGGCATGGAAACTTTGGTAGTGTAGATGGTGACTCTGCCGCTGCGATGCGTTACACTGAAGCAAAATTAGCTCCAATTGCTCTAGAACTTTTGCGTGATATTGACAAAGAAACAGTTCCATGGATGTTAAACTTTGATGATTCATGCAAAGAGCCAGTTATGCTCCCAGGAAGATTTCCAAATCTACTTGTTAATGGTGCATATGGTATTGCTGTTGGTTTAGCAACAAATATTCCAACACATAATTTAAAAGAAGCATGTGATGCTGTTTGTGCGTATATTGATGATAGAAATATTCCACTTAGAGATCTTATGAGAATTATGCCTGGTCCTGATTTTCCAACGGGTGCTTATATTTTATCAACAAGTGAAATTAAGCAAGTATATGAAACCGGTAAGGGAAAAGTTATTATAAGATCAAAATGTCATATTGAAAATAGCGATAATGGTAAAAAGAATATCGTAATAACCGAAATTCCTTATCAAGTTAATAAGGCAACTTTATTGCAAAGAATTGCAACTTTAAAAGAAAATGATCCAAATGGTTGTTTGAGTGCAATATCAGATATTTTGGATGAATCAGATCGTAATGGAACTAGAGCGGTTATAAAACTTAAAAAAGATGCAAAAGTTAACACAATTTTAAATTATCTTTATAAGAATACTGATTTAGAATGCAATTTTAATGCTAATATGGTTGCAATTGCCGATGGAAAACCAAAGCAACTATCATTAAAAGAAATTTTAGAATATTATGTTAATTTCCAGCAAAAAGTTATATATAACAGAACTAAATTTGACCTCGAAGCTTGTTTGAAAAAAGAACATATCTTAGAAGGGCTGCTTATTGCTATTAATAATATTGATGAAGTTGTTAGAATTATAAAAACAAGCAAAAGCACAACAGATGCAAAAATTAGATTAATTGAAACATTTACTTTAACTGAAGTTCAAGCTCAAGCCATTTTAGATATGAGATTGGCAAGGTTAACAAGTCTTGAAGTAAATAAATTAATTGCTGAATTGAATAGATTAAAAGATTTAATTAAAAGATTTACTGCAATATTAAAAAGTGAAAAATTGCAAATGAAAATTGTTAAACAAGAACTTTGTGAAATAAGTAAAAAATATGGCAAACCAAGAAAAAGTGAGTTTTTAGATGCTGATAGCATAACTATTGAATCTGAAGAAAGTGGATTTATCGATGAAGATGTTGAAAGCGTTTATGTTGTAACAACTCCTAAAAATACAATAAAAGTTGTTAATCAAAAAAGTTATAATTTAGCTTCTAAAACATTAAATCAAAATGGAACGTTATTTGAAGTGCCTTCAATCTTTGTTCCAACTTTAACTAATAAATCAATTTATTTGTTCACCAATATCGGTAATTGTGTTAAAATTGATGTTGCAAATCTTGATCAATGTAAGTTCAAAGATCGTGGTGCTAATATTTCACAACACTATAAATCTTTGAAAAGTAAAGAAAAAATTGTTACAATTCTTGAGTTGAATGAAAGCAACAAAGATGATGAATTGATTTTTGTTACGAAATTGGGAATGATTAAAGTATCTAAAGTGGAAGAATATTTTGCAAGCAAACAATCGATTGCGGGTATTAAGTTAAAAGAAGAAGATGAAGTTGTTTGTGTTCAATATAAAACAAGCTCAAGTGATGTTGTTTTATTTACTCATAAAGGCCACATCGCTGTAGTTCCTAAAGATGACATTCAACCAACTGCAAGAGTCAGCTTAGGAGTTAAGGGTATATCTTTGGCAACTGATGATTATGTTATTTCTGCATCACAATGCTTGCCAAATGATTTGTTCACGCTAATATTTGATTGTGGTAATTACAAGTGTATTAAAAATGATATGGCGTTTGAAACGCTTCGAAACAAAAGAGGAACGAAGATCATTCCATCAAAACTTAAAAATGCACACTTGGCATACGGAAGTGTTTTAAAACCATCAAGTAATTACGTTATTGAAACTCAAAGTGGAAATCTTGTTTTTATTGCTAATAGTGATTTTAAAATTGATAGTTTAGAAAATATTGGTAAGGTTAATGAATTGGCTAAAGGTGAAAACATCGTTAAAGAAGTTTATGACTATGTAATTATTTAATTTTAAATATTTCAGGGTGGCAGGATAGTGCGGTTTTCAAGTTTCAACTGTGTTGAAACTTTCGAATTGCACTAATGCAATTCGGTTTGATTTCATCAAACGAAAACCGCACCCCAAACCCATAAATAAAACATCACGCAATATGTGTGATGTTTTTGATTATAAAACGAACTTAATCATAAAACTGGTTGCGAAAACATATGTAATATTGATATGTTAAAAGTTATTTTATTAGTTTCAACAATAATAGGCACTTACATAGGAGCAGGTTTTGCAAGCGGTAAAGAAATTTCTTGTTTTCTTGCAAAATATGGTTATATTTCTGTTCCTTTTATAGTAATTATTTCGGTTTGTTATTATTTTTTAATAAAAAAAGCAATGAACATCTCAAGGAACTTAGATAAAGAAAATAAAGATTATTCACAGTTTTTTGGTAAATATAGTTTATTGATTAATTTTTTTATTTGTGCATCTGCAATAATTACCATTGCTGGAACTTTATCTGGTTCTCGAAGTGTTGGTAAAATATTGTTTGAAGGTAATAATTATTATATTCAAATCATAATAATTTTACTTGCTTTTTATATTTGTGCGGGCGGAATTTCTAATATTGGAGTTTGTAATTTATTTGCCGTTCCGATGATAGTTTTTTATTTGCTTTTTATTGGAATTAGAACGTTTGCAATAGGGGGAACACTTTCGAGTTATAATGAATTTTGTAATAACTATTTAATGAGTTTTGCAATGTTCGTGTTTTATTTGTGTTCAAATTTTATGACGCTTGGTGTGCTTTTGCTTCAAATAGGGAAAAATTATAATAAAAAAGAAATAAATTTAACAGCATTTTTTTCATCAATAATTCTTGGAGTTTTAATTCTTTCATATGCAATAACAATGCTTATTTGGGGGCAAAATATTTTAAATGCTGAAATGCCTTTACTATCTATAACATTCAACTTTGGTAAAGTTTATGGCGTTTTAGCCTCTGTAGTTTTATGGTTGGCGCTTTTCACAACATTAATATCTTGTGTTTTTGTGGCTTCAAATTACATTAATAAATTCATCAAAAACAAATATATTTGTATAATCATCACTATGGGTATTGGCTTTTTACTTAGTTTATTTGGGTTTAGTTTTGTTGTTTCATATCTTTACTCAATTGCTGGTGTTTTTGGAATTGTCTTCTTATTTTTAATGCTAGTGCCAAAAAATGAAAAGAATAAATTTTTATTAAAAAAGTTTAAACAATAAAATAGCCTTAAATTTGTGTGTTTTAACAAATTTCAATGCAAAAAAATTCATTTTTATCAAAAAAATATGGATTAAGCATTGAAATTTTTTTGTTGCTGTGATAAAATTTATATTACTATGTTAAAATATGAGGTAATATTATGAAATTTTTATTAGCAAATTCATTTTTCACAGAATTTTGGGATTCATTTCTTCCAAGACTTCAGTCAACAGAAATTATAATTGCTATAGTCTTAGCAGTTGTTGGCTTATCTGTTGCGGTTCTTGCAAGAAGATTTGCTCGTGTTATTAGAGATAGAAACGATATTGAAAATTCAGATGGTGTTTTAATCACCATTAAATGTATATCACTTGCTTTTGTTTTATCTTCAGCGTTAATTTTTATTTTTACTGCTTAATTAGTTGGAAATTTAAGTTTTAAAAATGTTTAGGGTGGAAATTTTA
The DNA here is from genome assembly GCA_934778125.1 of uncultured Clostridia bacterium. Classification (GTDB taxonomy): domain Bacteria; phylum Bacillota; class Clostridia; order Christensenellales; family UBA1242; genus UBA11490. Next base: position 11,502 of record CAKVOF010000022.1, on the reverse strand, counting down.
ATTTAATATTAAGGAAATATGCACATTATGGATAAAATTTATAACCCAAAGTCATTTGAACAACAGATATATAATGTTTGGCTTGATAAAAAGTACTTTCATGCTGATGTTAACACAACAAAAAAACCATTCACAATAGTTATGCCACCACCTAATATCACAAGCGTTCTTCATATGGGCCATGCATTCCAACAAACAATTCAAGATATAATTATTAGAAGAAAGAGAATGCAAGGTTATGAAGCTCTATGGTTACCAGGCACTGATCATGCTGCAATAGCAACGGAAGCAAAAGTTGTTGATAAATTGAAGAAGCAAGGCATTCGCAAAGAAGATATCGGAAGAGAAAAATTTGGCGAATATATTGCTGAATGGTATAGAGAGTATAAAGGTGCAATAATTGAACAGTTTAAAAGAATGGGCTATTCTTGTGATTGGGATAGGCTTGCTTTTACTATGGACAAAACAAACTCTGATGCTGTTAGAGAAGTTTTTGTGCATTTGTTTAAAAAGGGGTATATTTATAAAGGTAAACGACCAGTAAATTGGTGTCCTAATTGCAAAACTTCAATATCTGATGCCGAAGTTGATTTTCAAGATAACCACACAAGTTTGTGGCATTTAAGATATCAAATTGAAGGTACAAATGACTATATTCAATTAGCCACAACCCGCCCAGAAACACTTCTTGGTGATACTGCTGTTGCGGTTAATCCAAAAGATGAAAGATATAAAAACTTAGTTGGTAAAAATGTCATTCTTCCAATATTAAATAAGCCAATTCCTGTTGTTGCAGATGATTATGTTGAAATGGAATTTGGAACAGGTGTTGTTAAAATAACTCCTGCTCATGATCCTAACGATTTTGAAGTTGGTGTTAGGCATAACTTAGAGCAAATTTGTGTTTTAAATGATGATGGAACAATGAATAAACTTGCTGGCAAATATGAGGGCTTAACGGTGCTAGAGGCTAGAAAAGCAATTGTTGAAGACTTAGAAAAACTTGGAAACTTAGTTAAAATTGAAAAATATGATAACAATGTTGGGCACTGTGATAGATGTAAATCTGTTATTGAACCTATGATTTCTGATCAATGGTTTGTTAAGATGAGTGAGCTTGCTAAACCAGCAATTGAAGTTGTTGAAAAAGATGAAGTTCATTTTGTTGAAGAAAGATTTAAAAAGATATATTTGCACTGGATGAAAAATATTAAAGATTGGTGCATTTCAAGGCAACTTTGGAGTGGTCATAGAATCCCAATTTTTACCTGCCATGATTGTGGTGAAGTTATGTGCGAAAAAGATGATCCTACTGTATGTTCAAAATGTGGTAGTAAAAACATTGAGCAAGATCCTGACACACTAGATACTTGGTTTAGTTCTGCACTTTGGCCTTTATCAACTTTGGGTTTTCCAAATAAAACTAAAGAATTAGAAGTTTTTTATCCAACAGATGTTATGGTAACTGGTCAAGAGATAATTCAACTTTGGGTTGCTAGGATGATATTTAGTGGATTAGAGTATGTTGGTAAAATTCCATTCAGAGATGTTTTAATCAACGGATTGGTTAAAGATGCCAATGGTAAAAAGATGAGTAAATCTTTAGGAAATGGTGTTGATCCAATCTATATTATAGATAAATATGGCGTAGATACTCTTAGGTTCTCGTTATTTAATGGCGTTTCAATTGATATGGATTCAAGATTTTCAGAAAAGAAAGTTGAAATAAATAGAAACTTTATTAACAAAATTTGGAATGCGAGCTTGTTTGTTTTAAATCAAATAAAAGATTCTGAAGTAAAGTCAATTTATGATGTTGATTTAACTCTTAGTGATAAATGGATGTTAAACGAACTTAATAATTTAGTTAAAGGTATAAATATTAAGTTTGATAAATACGATATTGGAATGGCTGCCAGCGATCTATATGACTTTTTCTGGACTAAGTTCTGTGATTGGTATATTGAAACTTCTAAAATTACTATTAACCAGAATAAAGATTCAGTTGTTGCAACTTTGGTTCACACACTAACAACTCTTTTAAAACTTCTTCATCCATACATTCCTTTTATAACTGAAAAAATTTATCTTGAGATACCAAATCATGATGAATCAATTATGATAAGTTCTTTCCCTGAATATGATGAAAGATTAATGTTTGAAAATGATGCTAAAATATTTGATGAAATAAGAGATATAATAAAAAGCGTAAGAAACGCTAGAAATGAATTAAAAGTGGCTGAAAATCAAAAAACAAAATTATATGTTGAACCATTAAAAGAAAAAACAATTGTTTTAAATAACATTGCGATTATTGAAAAACTTTCTAAAGGCAAAGATGTTGAAATTGTTTCTGAAGATGAAATTAAGAATATAACTGATGCGACCACAGTGGTTAATTCAATTGCTAAAGTGTTGATTTCAACAAAAGATTTGAAAAATAAAGATGAAGAAATTAAAAGACTAACAGAAGAATTAATAAGCGTTGAGTCTGAAATTGAGAGAGCAAATAAAATGCTTTCTAATCAGGGTTTTGTTAGTAAAGCACCTGCAAACTTGATTCAAAATGAAAAAGCTAAGTTAGATAAATATAATAAGATGAAAGAAACTTTATTGAAATCTTTAGAATTATTAAAATAAAATGGAGTTTATATGACAAAGGGTGAATTAGCACAATACATAGACCACACAAACTTAAAACCAAACGCAACATTTGAAGATATTAAAAAACTGTGCGATGAAGCAAGGAAATATGGCTTTTATTCTGTTTGTGTAAATCCAAGATATGTTGAATTTGCAAAAGATTATTTAAAGGGAAGTAATGTTAAGGTAGTAACCGTTATAGGTTTTCCATTAGGCGAAAACACTTCCGAAATAAAGCAGTTAGAAGCAATGCTTGCAAAACAAAGCGGTGCAGATGAGTTAGATGTGGTGGCATCTATTTCATCTATTATTATGGGCGAATGGGACTATTTCTTTAACGAAATAATGCAAATAGTTCACGACACAAAAATTCCCGTTAAAGTAATTTTAGAAACTGGTATGCTAACTAATCAACAAATTATTGATGCATGCGAAGTTTGTTTAAGAGCTGGGGCAAAATTTGTTAAAACAAGTACTGGCTTTTATAAGGTTGGGGCAACGCTTGAAGCAGTTAAATTAATGAAAGATTGTGTTGGTGAAGATATGTTAGTTAAAGCGTCTGGCGGAATTAAAGATGTTAAAACTGTGCTTGATATGATTGCTTGTGGTGCGGATAGAATAGGAACAAGCAATAGCGTTAAAATAATTGATGAGTTTATTGCTCAAAATAAAAGGTAATGAAATGGAAAATATTGATTTAATAAAAGAAGCGATTAAAGCACAAAAAAACAGTTACTCGCCATATTCTAAGTACCCTGTTGGTGCTTGCATAGAAGCAGAAGATGGTAAACTTTTCTTCGGATGCAACATTGAAAATTCTGCTTATGGAGTATCAAACTGTGGGGAACGAACAGCGCTTTTCTCAGCGGTGGCAGATGGCCACAAAAAGTTCAGAAAAATAGCAATAGTTGGTGGAAAATTAAAAGATTTTGCTTATCCGTGTGGAGTTTGCAGACAAGCACTAAGTGAATTTGCGCCCGATATTGAAGTTGTTTTAGGAAAGTATGATGAAAATAAAAATCTAATTATTAAATCATATAAGCTTTCTGAACTTTTACCACATTCATTTGGAACAAAAATCTTGACTGAAAACTTTGATGATTAATATTTAAATAGTCACAAGTAAAACAATCTTAATTGTAGGATATTAACTATGAGTAATAAAAAAGAAGTTTTAAACAAAGAAATAATTTTAGGAAAGTATCAATTTAAAAAAGATGTTGTATTGATTCTTTCTTTTATTTTTTTTACTGTGTTATTTGAATTGCTGGTTTTCTTATTTTTGCATTTTGGTATTTTTCCGAAATACATTTTGTTTAATATTTCATATTTAATTTTTACATCTTTTATTTTATTTGCTATACCAAACTTTAGAGTAAAAAAAATATTAATTCTAATCTTATTAACAACTCAAGGTGTTTTAAATTGTATCAACACTTCACTTTACTCTCTATTTGGTGATTTTTTCTCCTTTGATATGTTATCAGTTGGAGCTGAAGCGATAATTGCCATTAACTTTACGGTTTTTGATTGGTGGGCTATTTTAACTTTCACAGCACTTATGGTAGCGGTTTATTTTTTCTACAACAAGTATCACAAACATACACCATATGAAAGTATTCCAATTAACAAAAGAACAACACTTTTGCTTATTTTTGTTATGGCGATATCAATTATTTTAGGTACTGGAATAAATAGACTTGGTTATTTATCAATTTCAAAATCAACTGGTGATAATTATATTGATGAAGAGTATGAATATACCGATTTGGACTTATACAACTCATTACAATTCAAAGTATCTTCTTACAAAAAGTTTGGTACCTTTGGTTTTTATATTAAAAATCTCGCAAACACGCTTTCAATTGAAACAAACAATAAAAGAAAGAAAAATATTAAAGACACTGTTGATTATTTAACAAATTCTGAGTATGCAAAAATTATCAATTCTGGTAATTATTTTGGAGTTTCAAAAGGTAATAATGTTATATCAATCTTAATGGAATCATTTGATTCGTTTGGTGTTGATCCTGTAACAACTCCAACGCTTTACTCTTTAATTTCTAATGACTCAAGATTAGACAAATCTTTAGTTAAAACTGATGGATTTCATCAAAGCTTATCAAACAACACCTTGTTTTTATCTGAGTTTTATGGAAGAAATAAAACAAATCAAGCTGAATCTTTATCTATGGTTGGAAATTTTGCTAAAGAAACTCAATTTTCTAGAAATTTACGACCTGTTGATTTTAACACGAAACTTAGGTTTGATTATTCTTTGCCTAACAAAATCAAATCAGACAGGGGTGCTGAGAATGTTGTTTCTTCATATTTTCTTGGAGACACTTCAAGTATGTATGGAAGAGATGGTTATTTAAATTTGTTTGGAATAGATAATCAATATTTCACAAATAACGCTGACATAGGTGATAAAAAACCATCAAATTTTTATGACTTCATTGTTGAACAAAAATTTGTTAATGCACAAAAAGATAATATGATTCCAGTTTTAGAAGATGACAAAACATTTTACACTCAATATTCAACTATCACAACCCATGGGGATTACACAATAAATAGAAATAGACTTGAAAAGATGGGTTACTATGATATACTAGATGAAGAGTATAGTGAAGGTAAAACAAATTTTGATTATGCCGTTGACTATATTAACAAATATTATTCGGGATTTTTTGATATCAATTCTGATATGGTTTATCGTAAGGCTATAAGAACATATAAAGCGGCAATGATAGACTTGGATAGAGCAATCCAACTCCTATTTGAAGATTTGTATGCTAAAGGCTTACAAGATAAAACAACTGTAATTCTTTATGCTGATCATTATGCATATTTTAATAACTTAGGTGGTTCTGTTAGGGGATTAAACGGTAATGAATTTCAAGTATCAAGGTTATATAACATTCCTTGTATGATATTTGATACAAAACTCGCATCCGCATATAAAGAAAATAATAGTGGAAAGCTTGAAAACTCAAATTTTGCAAGTGCGCATAATATCGTTCCAACTATGTTAGATATATTAGGAATTAAATATAATTCTGCTTTTTACACGGGGTATTCTGTTTTAAATGAAGATGCAAATAAAACGGGTTATGTTTCACTTATGAATGGTATTTTAGATAATAATTTTTTTACATTTGATTTAAAAGAAATTTTATATAGAAAAGAAAGTGCAACTGATGAAGACTATGCTAGATATGTTGCAAATGCAAAAACATTCTTATATAAACAGCAATTCGTTGAATACCTATATAAATATAATATTCTGCAATATATAGATTCAAATCGAGCGTAAAATTTCTTAATAAATAATTATTAGGGTGTAATGTATTTTAATATCAATAAGTTATTAATTTAATATAGAAATGAAAAAATCACTAGTTATAATCAATTATTTAACTAGTGATTTTTTTTAAAATTTATATCTTGATTTATTTTTGGTTAGCCTTATAATCTTCTAGGGCGGTTGCCAATTGATCGGGGCAGGAAGTGTTATTTCTGCATTGAATACCTTTTAGTGTTTTAATAACATCATCAACCTTTCTGCCGATGCATAGTTTTGCAACACCTTGAGTGTTTCCTAGGCATCCGCCAACAAATTCAACATTTTTAATAATATCATTTTCAATTTCAATATTTATTGCTCTTGAGCAAGTTCCTTTAGTTTTATAAGTAAACATAATAATCTCCTAATTTTCTTCAATTAAATTATCGTATAAAAATTCAAATACTTTTGGTGCTTTATCTGTCCATTTATTGCAAGTTGCAATTGCAGTTGCTTTATTTGGAGCTTTTATTGAAACTTCAATGAGGGATAAATTAATTTGAGGTTCTTTAATTTTAAGAATAACCTTAAATGAACCATCTGGATTTTTTTGATAATCAGATAAATATTCTTGGCTCTTTTTAAATGTCATTAAATTTTCTTTTGCAAAATTTGTTATATCTTCTCTAACACTTAGGGGAACTCTTAAATAAAAATTACTTAAGCAATCTCTTCCATCAACCGTAATTGCATATTTAATTTCTTCTGGATTATTTTCTGTGTTTTTGTCATTAACATAAATTAGACCAACATCTATTAAATCTAGCATAATTTGTTTGCAATCAAAATATGTTAACCATTTATTTCTGCTTGTGCAGATATCAATAATGCTATTTTCAGTTAGTGGAATATCCATTTTATCCAAAACAAACAATAGAATAAGTTTGTTTATTGTGTTATCAACATAGTACATATATTTTCCTTCTTTAAATCTTGCTAAGAATAATTATATCATATAGGGTTATATATTTCAAACTATTAAAATTAAAAATTATAAATTGCAATTATTTATTTGATTATAATCTGCAAAATATATATAATAGTAAGGTAAAAGGGAAGTATTATGGCTCAAAATGATAAGATAAAAACATTTTTTGAGTGTTGCAATGAAATGATTTCAGGGAAATTTATTATTTCTGATATCAAAATTTCAAATTTACTTAAAAGCATTGCAACATGTGAAGAATTATATAATTTATTTGCTAAGAGTTTAGTAAACTTTAACTATAAGCAAGAATTTAGAAATGCAATAAGAACAGAAGCGTGTGATGGTGGTTTTTTTGTTCTTCCTGAAGATAATAGCAAGCTATTGCCATTAGTATTTTGTATTCTGCTTGATATGGATAACCAAAAATTCTCCTTGCAAAGTTTCATAAATGAATATTTTTACCATAAAGAAGGGTATAATTATAGTTATGCATCTTTTGCTCATAACTTTTTGGTTCCATTTAAAAATGCTGTTCAAGAAGTTTTGAATGCTGATGAAAGTGGTAACATTGCTAAAGAAACAACTGAAGAAAAATACGAAACAATAAAAGGAATAGGAAAAATGGATGAACAAATTCAAGTGAATGACACTAATAAAATATTATACGCTAATTTGGTTGTTGCTGTTAATGACTTGTATTCAGCTGTATTGAAAAATGATAAAATTAAAGCTGATCAAAAAAATGAAGTTTTTATTATAACAAATGCAATTAAAGAAGCTTTGAAAATTGAAAATATTAAAATTGTTAACGCTTTAGTTATTCCTTTAGAGTATATCTTGGGAAAAGATAAAAGGGTTAAAATTCAATATGATAATGTTAAAATGTGTTTGATTAAAATATTTAATGCGCTTTCAAATAATTAAAAAAGCCACTACCAGTGGCTTTTTTAATGCTAAGTGCTTTTTTTTTGATATCTATGTCTAGCTCATCATATGTATTTTATATTATCGGAAGTTGTCGGCAAACAGCCCGAAGGGATACTTGCCAGCAACTGATGTTAATCAAAACAGTGATACCTTGATTTATCAAGGAGTTGCGATAGCAACTTAAAATTTGGCTTGCTCAAATTTTAACATCACATAGTTTATATTAAAACTAGCTTTTAAATTTTAGTGTGGAAATTTACAATAAAATTCTAGTAAATAATAAAGATATTATAACAGATATAATAGTATGAGTTGTTTTTTGTAAAAGAAAAAATTTGTAACTAATTCCACTTTGTTTTAGAAATGTGTATGCTTGCATATGAACTGAAAAACCACCAAAAGATATTAATGCTGTTGCAAGTATCGTTTTTAATTCAATACTTAAACCAATTTCTGATAAATCTAAACAACCATGCGTTACTTCAATTAATCCGTTTAATATGGCTTTTAATATATTTGACAATTGTTCTGAAAATAATTTGGTGATAAGTGTTAGTAATGGGTTAAAAATGTGTAAATCATTAATCATATTTATTAACAGAAAGAATATAGAAACATAACCGCCAACAATTAATATGCTTTGTATGCTATTCAACATACAATCTTGTAGTAAGTTTTTATCGCTTAGTTTTTTTAATGAAAATGTTTTTAGCGGTTCTTTTTCATTTGTTTTATATTTTCTATATATTAAACCGTTTAAAATTGCAGACACAAAATGTGCAATTAGTATTATAAAACCAGCTTTTTGATTGAAAAACATTCCTATTCCAACTGTGCCTATGATAAAAAACGGACCGCTAGTTGAAGTGAATGTAATTATTCTATGAGCTTGTCCGCTAGTTATTATTCCATTTTTATAAAAGTCGCTAACTAGCTTAGCTCCAACTGGGTAGCCAGAGATTATGCTCATAAGATAAATATAACCTGAAATTCCACCACAATTATAAAGCTTTTTTGTTATTGGATTAAGATAGTTTGTGAAAGATTCAATTATATTTAATTCACAGAGTAATTTCGTAAATAAAAAGAAAGGGAAAAGTGCAGGTAAAACATTAGTTGCCCAAACACGTATTCCTCTTGAAAATGCTTCCATATTTGATGATGGATTTAAAATTAGTGTGATTAAAATAAAAATTAAAACAAGGCTTAGATATATTTTTTTTCTTTTCATATTATAATAATTTTGATATAATAACAGCAAAATAAGTATTAATACATTACACATATTTATATGTTTAAAGAGGGTTAATTTATGAGTAAAAAACCAGTTGTTGCACTTGTTTTAAGTGGGGGCTCAGCTCTTGGATTTGCACATGTTGGTGTGATTGAAGAATTATTAAAAAATAATATAAAAATTGATTTAGTAGTAGGCACAAGTATGGGTGCAGTGGTTGGTGCTGGGTTTGCTAGTGGATTAACTATTGATGATTTAAAACAATCATCACAAAAAATGAATTTGTCAAAATTTATTGACTTAAATTTTAAGCGTGGCGGGATTTTTTCTGGGAAAAGAATTTCAAAACTTCTAGCTAATATATATAAGGTAAAAAACATAGAAGATTGCAAAATAAGGTTTGCTTGTGTTTCAACTGATATCAAAACAACAAAACAATATATTGCTCAAAAAGGTGATATTGTTTCTGCTGTTAGAGCAAGTATGAATATACCTGGCGTTTTTGTTCCTATCGAATTAGGTGATAAGCTATTGATTGATGGCGGAATTTTAAATAATTATCCTGATGATGTGGCTAAAGATTTGGGTGCTGATATAGTTATTGGAGTTGATGTTTTGAAAAATTATAAATATTGTCACACTCACGCCAAATCATCTATAGATGCAATTATGAACGCTTTTTGTTTGTGTAATAAACGCGTTCAAGAACTAAAACCAAACTTCACCGATGTTATAATTGAACCCAAGCAATATGATGTTTTTCAAATGTCATTTAAAAAGAAATTGATTTTAAAAAGTATAGCAAGTGGAAGAATTGCAGCTAAACAAAAAATGGGTGAGATTAAGAAGGTTATTAACAATTGGATGCCAGACAACAAAAAGAATTAATAATAACTTTGTTTTGAATTGTTTGATAAATTTTTTTATTTTTGTTTAAGTGTGAATATAAAAAAGATTATGTCAAAATTATCTCTATGGGTTAAATTTAACATAATCTTTTTTATTTGTTTCAATTCAATTTGTCTATTAAACTTGAATCAAATATATTGTTATTCTATAATTGTTTTTGTTAGTAAGTCGGGTGCATAATTTTTAATTGTTTTAGATTTTTTTAATAGAAGATTATAAATTGCGTTCGCATTATCTTCAATTAGAGAAAGTTTTTCATAAAACTCTGATGGATTTTTTTCAACATTTGAATTTCTAATAACTAGGTTTGTGTTAGCGTTAATTCCACTCAATAAATCTTTTCTATTAGATTTAAAGGCTAGAACCTTTATGAATGGTAATTTATCAATTTCATATATTTTCTTTACAGTTTCTGAATCGATATTTAATAGCAATCTTAACACAATTCTTTTAAGCCTAGTGTATGAATATCTTTTTGATTTAACATCTAATAAAACTTCATTTAAATCTTTTAGTTTCTTTATGCTTTCTTTGAATTTATTTTCAAGTCCTTCTGAAACATCATAAGTATTTTTAATTTCATCTTTAGATTTAATGTTTAAAACGAATGTACATAAGTCGTTATAAAGCGTTAAGTCTGGCAATCCAAAATGATTTAACTCTTCTTTAATAATTTCATATGAAGATCTTGGAACTAATTTTTTTATTTTTCTAATACTTTTTGTGGTGTATAAGTGGTTTCTAATTGCTTTTGCGCTTGTATCTTTTCCGTTCACTAAATCGCTTAAATAATCACTATTCTTTCGGAGTGTAAACACTGGTTCAATTTTTGAGTTTGTTTTAATTAGTGCTTTTATATATTCAATGGCTAAAATATTATTTGGCTGGTTTAATATTTCTTCTATTTCTTTATCTGAGCCAAAAGATATGTTTCCGTTTTTAGCAAGCTCACACATTGCTTTTTGTCTGCAAGAAGCATATGAATGTCCTTCATCTAAGTATTTTTTCAATAAGTCTTTATAAACTTTAGGCTCTTTTGCTAAAAACTCAGCAATTTTCTTTAAAAGTTCTATGTTTGAAGTTTCGCAACCAAATGATAGGTGAGTAACATTATCGAATGAATTTGCAATTATAACACCAGCAAGGGCAAATATTTCAGCTGAACTGCATGAATAGGGGGTTGGAATTTGAACAACAATATCGGCACCAGCTTCTAATGCCATTTTTGCTCTTGCATACTTATTAACGATTGTTGGTTCACCGCGTTGCGCAAAGTTACCAGCCATTATGCACATTATTGCATCTGCACCTGTTTTTTCTTTTGATTCTTCAATATGTTTCATATGTCCATAGTGTAATGGGTTATATTCGCTTATAATTGCACAAATTTTCATCTTTACCTCAATAATTTGATTTACATTTTAGAATTAAATGTTGTAATATTATTATGTATATTATAAAAGTTAACAATTTGAATATTTTTTGATTTAGTGTATTTTAAAATTTCATTAC
>CAKVOF010000021.1 GCA_934778125.1 uncultured Clostridia bacterium | reverse complement strand
GGTTCATATAGTGCTAGTGGCATTGGCACAAACTTTGATTTAGTTATTAAGGGAAAATATAAATTAAACAAAATAACAATTGCGAATAACTCAGAATATGTTATAAATAAAATAGAATACTATATACCTAAAAACTATGGCTTTATAGAAAATACTAGCGATGTGGAAACTGAAAGCAAAAGCGCAGGTGTTTTAATTAAAAATGGCGAAACATACATTTTAACTATTGCGTGGGGTTCAGAAGTTAAAACTACTTTTGATAATGAAAAGTCAGACAAAAATTATCAAAAACCAAAGCTTGCAGTGAAAAACGAAAGTGGTGAAACAATAAAAGATGAGATTGATGTAAATTTAGTAGGTGTTGCATCAGTTAAATTAAACGATATTAAAGATTTAACAAATGAAATAACTATCGAAGTTAAGCCAAGTGAAAAGAAAATTATTAAAGTTATCATTAATCCTTTTGGAGAAGATAATACTGCTTTCTCATATGAAATAAATGGAAATTCATATGCAAGTGGAGTGAAAACTGAATTTGATGCAAAAGCAAACGAAGATTTTGTAATTAACTTTAGTAACTTTAATCAAGCATATAATCTAAACACATTTAAGGTTAAGTATAAATTAAATAGAGAAAAGGGTGAAATAAACTTAACTTCAAATCAACTTGAAGATACTTATGGAATAATAGAGAAAGAAGGAACAAAACCTAAATATTTATGGAATTCATATGAGTTTATTGCAAATTTATTTGAGGGGGGCTTGCTAGATTTAAATAATGAAATTTGGGAAGATTTTGCAGAGTTAAAAGTGGAATTAACTATATCTTGCGATAAATATAGTTATGACCTTTCATTTGTTGATGATGAAAATGGTAATATAACAAAAAATGTTCTAAATACCACTGGAGATTCAATTAGTGTTGCATATGGTTCAAACGTTACAATAGCAAAACAGCCAACAAAATTGGGTTACACCTTTATTGGTTGGGCTAGATATTCAGGAAGTGGAAATTATGCCACTCAAAAAACTTCACTTTTCGATATTGAAACAAACACCTTGCAAATTAAGCCTGGTCACTTTGGCGGTGATGAAAGTGTTGTTAAATATGAAAGCAATAAATACAAATTAACATATAAAGCAATATTCAAAGAAAACACATATTATATAAACTGGTTTGCTTGGAAAAATAGTGATGATTTAAGTGAATACGTGCTAGTTGATAATGTTAGCAATTTTGCAAATGAATACACCAAGTATAGTGATGGTTATTATTTAAGTAAAGAAAATGATAAAGTATCATATTCATTCAAAGGCTCTGAAATTGCTTCAAATCAAAAGCCATATTATTATAAAGAAGATGCGAAGAAATATGTTTATGCGATTAAGGATAATAGTAAAATATTAACAACTTTTGCAAACGCAGATTTCTTAGGTTGGGTTTATAATGTTGCTTTTGATGGCTCTATGCAAGTTGACTCAAGCGTGAGTTATCAAGGTGGGAGCCTAGATGAAAAATTGCGAGGATTTTATAATGCACTAACGCAAAACTTAAACGGAAAATTAACAAACTATTCTCAAAAAGTTAATGCGCTAGGAGAGGCAATTCCATATGTTTATGAGATTAATGTGTATGCAGTTTATAACTCTATCGTTACAATTAATTATCATTTTAACTTGCCAGATGCGAATAAAGATGAGGTTAAAGCAAAGTTTAAAGATAATACAAGTGGGGTTGGAACTGACACAGGAGAGCAAAAACTTAAGTTAACATATAATAGTTCATTAAACGAATATGTGTATGTTGAAAAAGTTGAATATGGTAATCCGAGTGAAAGCCAATTATTTGAATTTAGTGGCTACACATTTGGTGGGTTCTATTTAGATTCAATGCACGAAAATCCTATTTCAAATAAAAATGTTTCAATTTCAGATAACACAATTCAGTTTAATCCAGCAAAAACTCAAACTGATGTTTATGTTAAATTTGATCGAACTGAGTATGGTTTTAAATTTGAAAATGTGTTTGAAAAAGGTAAAGCAGATTCAAGCATTGAAGCAGGTTTTAGTTCAAATAAAATTGAAATCAACACAATTGGTTATTTCACTTATGATTTAACTAGTGAATATCAAGATTTAAAATTAGATGAATCTTTGCAAGGCGATATTGGTGGAATTCAATATAAGCTTGAAAGTGGAATTATAATGAAATTCGTTAGTGGCAGTTGGATTAAAGCGAATGAAAATATCAAGTATTCATATAGCAAAGTGTTTGAATATAACAAAATAAAAAATGCTTATGTTTCAGATGATGGAGATGCGTTATCAAAAATTAACTACTTAAATAGAATCAATTTAGGTGCTGGTGGCTTTATAGAGCCAGATAGTTATTCAGAATTGGGAGTACTTGTGAATGGTGAAGAGATTGGAATGGGTGCAAATAAAGGCACAAATAAGTCTCTTAAAGCATTAGAAGGTGAAAGTTTAGGTGTTGAATTAATTCGCCCAAAATGGTTAGATTTTGTTGATAGTGAAAATAATTTGCTTGTTAATTTAGAGTTCACTTTAAAAACATACACAATCTCATTTGGAATGAAAGAATTTGAAGGTGGAGAGTTAATTGTTAAACAATCAGTTGCGGTTAAGCTTGGCTCTAATTTTGAAGTTTTGAATCCAGATGAAATTGACTGCAAAAAAGATGACTATAAATTTAATCATTGGAACACCAAATTTGATAGAACTGGAACAAAGTTTGAATTTGTAAAAGGTGGCTCACAATATAAAGTTGTTCTAACAAAAGATGAAAACATTGAAAATGCTAAATTAAGTGTTGAAAACTTAGAACTTATTGCAATATTCAACCCAGTTTATTCGCTAAATTTTGATTTATTAACTGATGAATCTAATGCGCTAACTCAAATAAATGTGAGCAATGTTGCAAGCGATGGCTCTCATCTAACAACTGATGATATTGCGTTTGGCAAAGATAATAAATCGTTTAAACTGATGAATTTTGAGTTGAAATATAGTGGAGAAACGGGCAAACAAGAAATTGGTTCTGAAATTCATTTTAAGTTGCCAGAAATCACGCGTTTTGGCTATACGCTTAAAGCGTGGAGATTTTATAACGCAGGAAGCGAATATTATATTCTTCCAAATAACGATAAATACTATTTGGTTCAAGATGGTGAAGTTCTTGGGCATAACACATTTAGCGAAGATTTAAATAACTTAGAAAACTGCAACAACATAATTGTTGGTAAAAACCCAGCAACCTTAAATCTTGAAGCAGTTTGGGAAGCAATTGAATTCACATTTAATTATTATAAGTTAGAGGAAGTTGGAAGCGGTTATAAATATAAAACTTCTGAACTTATCACCCATAAGGTTTCATCATCAGCATACGATGTTGATAAGTTCAATATAACTTACGAACCAAATAGAAGATCAACTGGTATTTATAAAATCAACGACAAAGATGTTTATTTAATGGGCTTTAGATTAGATAATAGTTGCACCAATATTTCATATAATGCAACTAAAGATTTTGAATATTTGATTAACTCAAGCTCAATCGTTATAACTAATAATGGTGTTGTTGAGTTTAAGGATTTGGTTTCGGGAAACGATAAACTATCAACTGAATTGGGCTTAACTAACTCAAACACAACCATTAATCTATATGCTATCTATAAACCAGCATATAAAGTTGTTTATAGTTATGGTGATGTTAATGCAACAAAAGTTAGTGGGGAAATTTCAGATTCGAGTTTCTTTTATATCGCTGAAAACCAATCATTAACATTGCAAAATAAAGCATTTGAATATGAAAAACAAGCAAAACGCCAAGGAGGTTGGAAATATTCGTTTACCGATTCAAATAGCACCACCTACACATATTCATTCTTATTTAAATATGATGAAAATGGTAACTTAGATGGTTGGGGCGATATGGTGAATCATGATGGCGCAAAATCAACTTTCTCTGGTTCAATCAATATTGCGCTTGATGCGCCAAATGGATTAATCGTTCCAGATAGTGTGGGTTATGAAATTAAGTTTAAGGCTATTTGGAAAGATAAAATAACAATTTCATTTGATTTCAGCGCAGTTGGAAATAGATTTGATTCTTGCACAGGTGAAATCATACCTAAAGATGGCAAATATATTACAAACAGAAATTATTATGAAAATGATACTTTGATTCTTCCAGATAATGAAGAAGTGATTATTAATAAACAAGGTTATAGATTTATTGGCTGGACTTTATCTTATGGAACAAATGCAGATGGCTCAACTAACTACGATTCAGTAACAAAGTTTAGTAAACAAGGCGAAGGTTTTGATTATTCGAGTGCTCCAACAAATGATTATTATTCTGCAGGCGATAGCTATGGATTAAATTTTGATGCAAGTATTAAATTAGATGTTAATGAGATAAGCAAACTTCTTGTTAATGAAATGGCAGATCAGAAAGAAATCAAATTAATGCCAGCATTTGCTAAAGAATATATCCTTAACTTGAATGAAGCGAACGATAATATATATAACGGGCGTAAAGAAGGTGCAACTCCATTCATAGATCAATATGGATTAAATGCAAACTTATATAATGCTAATGGCTATAGCAAATATGAGAAACTATATATTTCAGAAGCTATATCAGAATTTACAGAGATCAGTTTAATTCGTGGAGAAGAAAAAGATATTTATCAAAACCCAATTAAAGCAGAAGACCTTGAAAAATTGGAAAATAATTTAACATTTAACGGTTGGTCGTTTGTTGCAAACGGTGGACAACATGATAAAACTGAATATGATGCAACGTCTATTAATTACACGTTTAAGAACGGAAAAATCAAATTAAATGCTAATTTATTAACCAATGGAAGCATAACAATAAGTAAAGTTGGGGAATTAACATATATTAACGCGTTTGCTAGGTGGTTAGGTGCTTTAAATGTCAAAGTTAATTTTGAAAATCAAAATAATAATATCATAATAGATGGTTATGGTTTAGCAAGTGCAACATACACCAAACTTAATGCAAACACAGGTGCAATTAGTGATGGCGAGGAAGGAATAGGCAACGATCAAGTTTACAAATTCCTATGTGAACCAAACACAGAAGCTACTGTTCGATTAGGTGTTAAATGGGGATATAAATTACCAACTAGATTGAAGATAAACGATATTTTTTATAATTTATCTGAAAATAAGAATGGCATCAATATTTCAACAACTGATCATCCAGAAACTGATGAGTTATTAAAAAAATACCGCGAAATAATCACAATTGAATTTGCTCAAGTTTCTAAAAACTTCACAATCAGTTTTGAAACGGAAGAGGTTTACGCCGAAACATACATAATTAGTATTGTGGGCGAGAAAAATGGAACAGAAGTTATAGAAACTCAAAACTATGAGTATCATTTAACAACTCGTTTTGATGAAATTAACCACTTTGATGATTTCGGAAAAGCTGGTTATTATTACACTGATTATGTTAGTGATTCCCAAACAAAACCATTCACAAAACTAGGCTTCGTATGGGAATGGTATGAAAGTATAAATAAAATGCAATTGGTGGCTTATGATGAAGATAGTAATAGAATAGGTTTTGCAAGCGGAAATGAAAGTGAAGGCTATAAAATCACGATCAAACCGAACTGGCAATATAAAACCACTAGCGCAGAAATTCTACTAGAAACCAAAAGCACTCAAGGCGATGATTTAATACTTAAATCTCCAACAATCTATTTACAATTAGTTAGGTTTAAAATTAATGGAACAAGCGAGAAATTCCTACGTTATATATTTATCACTTATGAAAACTCTCAATGGAAAATTGAAAAAGTAACAAAAAGCAATGGAACTCCACTTCAACTTGTTGATGGTTGGGTGCAATATAATAATGAGGGAGTTTATAAGGTAGAGGTAGCAAACAATATTGTTAAAATTGGTAATTTGCAATATAACGATAGAATATCTTTACATTCATTAACAAAAATGGATTATTATTCGATTCAATATAGGAATACCGTTGGTAAAGATATTAATGTTTCTGATTTTGAAAGTGGAAGTTGGAACAATAAGAAACAAGAAACAAAAGAAGAGAATCTGCAAGATATTAGCAGTGGTGGTGATATAAAAAACCTTGATGTTATTGTTTCTGATAACAAAACCAAAGAAAGCTCTAAAAAGTTAATATTCAAAGTGGAATTTGAACCTGATAGTTATGGCGTTGGTTATTCACTTGAAAATGCTTGCTATGATGTTAATTTTTATTCAAGCGAGGGAAATTCAAACATAGTCAATGGTTTAGTTTTAGGCGCAATAAAAGATAAAAATGGCAACGAAATAGCTAATGTTACTGGGAAAGATGATGTTATATATCGCGGAGGCTACTTAAGATTTGATGTTAAGACCAAAGAAGGTTATGATCAAACTCAAGCGCCAAATATTAAATCTATTAGTGTTAGAGAGGAATATGGTGGCGATTTTATTAAATACTCATATTCTTCAAATGCTGTAAGTAAATTTATCTTCACAAACTTAGCTAAAACCATTGAATTGGAACACTCATCAAAAGTTGTTGATGGCAAAACCATTCACTCATTCACTTTTGATAAAAAAGACATAACAGGAGATGTGATAGTTGAGTTTGGCAAAGCACAAGGCGAAACTCGTAACTTATTCCTAGATGATTATTTGGTTCATAATTGGGACAAAGAAACATTTGGAAACAACACTTACGGAACTTGGAAATTTACAAAAGAAGGTTCAGTTTCAGTATCTGCATCTATAGATTCAGATAATCAGAAAGCTAACATAAGCAAAATCACATTAAGATATGGTTATTCATTTAAGCAACTAACAAATAAAAATAAGGTTTATATTGAAATCTACTCAGATGAACTAGATGGAAATGGAAACCCAAAGAAATATGGCGACTTAACTTACACTATCAAAAATACAGATACACACGACACAAATAACAGCAAGATTCTTTTCTATCAAGATAAAGGTGTAAATGAGGGCATAGCTGTCACAGAGTCTTTAGCTGAAACTGATTTCTGCTTTAACGCGAAGAATGGGACTCATGCAAAACTTGCGGTTGGCGTGTTTGAATTTGTTTGGTTAAATTTGGCCAAAAACTTGCCTATTCCAGATGGTTGGGATTGTTGGGAAGTTTATAAGGATGAAGAAAAACTTAACGAAGAAAATATTAATTTGTTTAAAAAAATAACCCAAAGCAGTTCTAGTTTAATTAGCGCATATGGTCGTGAAGTTTCAAACAATACTAGTATTGTGTTTGCGCAAGTTAAGGTTATTAAAGGAATCCAAATATTGAATGTAGGCGCTGAAGGAGGGAAAATTGCAGAATTTAAACTTACATTTGAGCAAACATTCACATATAATTTTGATGCTTTAACATTAAAATTCAAATCCGAGGATGATAATTGCATTATTTCCACCAAATTTGAGTTTGATATTGATAATAGAATAATTGATAATATAAGCATAACTGCCAAATATGAATTCTCTGGAACTGGGGCAAGTGGAAATCCAATTGAAGTTAACGACACTCAAGATTGGAATAGGTTAATCTATTTGGCTAGCAATTTGAGTGAGGTCTTTACCGGAATATCAAATCCAAATTCATATAACTTCAAACTAAATAGCAATTTTGATGGCAACAAAGTTAAGCACTTAACTAATTTCAATGGAACAATTGATGGAAACAGAAAAACCATATCTAACTTGAACAAAACACCAATTGGAACACTAAATGGTTCAGTTCAAAACTTAACACTAAATTATCAAGGAAGCTATTCAGCAAACGGATCAAGCCAATTCGCTGGGCTAGCAAATGTAATGACTGATGGCTCACTTGAGAATATTACTATTCAAGGAAGTGTAACATTAAATAGTGGAATATCGGAGTTTGGTGGGTTAATTGCTAAAATGCAAAAAGGCTCAATTTCAAACTGCTTAAATAGTCTAATATTAACAACCTCTTTATCATTTAGCGTGTTTGGTGGATTAGTTGGAAATGCCACTGGAGATATTTCAATATCTGGTGGAATCATAAGACTAGAAAAAGGTGGATCTGATCCTAATATAACATTAAAGAACAAGGCAGACAATGATAAAGTTGCATACTTTGGTGGCGTTGTTGGGTTTAGTGGCGACAAAACTATAACTGCAACAGGCACAATAAACGTTTCAATTCCAAATGTTTTAAGTTCAGCTTTGAGCACTTATGCGGGTGGAATATTAGGCTATGGAAACTTGAAAGCAACTAATGTTACTCTTGGAGATTCATTAAGCGTTAGCGATAGTGGAGCAAATGTTTTAAATGGTTATGTTGGAAGCTATGTTGGCTATGCAACTAATGCAACAATAACTGGTTCAACTAATAGTATGAGTGTGAGCCTAGCTCAGCAAAAATCAAACGCAAATGGTTATGTTGGTGGGTTTGTTGGAAAAGCAGAATCTATTGATTTTAATGGAAATTGCGAAAACACTGGCGTTGTAACTAT
Organism: uncultured Clostridia bacterium; assembly: GCA_934778125.1. GTDB lineage: Bacteria > Bacillota > Clostridia > Christensenellales > UBA1242 > UBA11490. The sequence goes on along the minus strand of CAKVOF010000021.1, from coordinate 11,933 downwards.
AGGCGGAAAAACAATTGATGCTGGCGGAATTATTGGTTTTGCGAGTGATTTAAAAGTCATTGGGAAACTAACTAATCTAGGAAATGTTAAAATTAATAAAGTTGATGGAATAAGCCGAATTGGTGGAATTGCTGGAAAGGCTGAAACCTTTAATTTGGCAATTTCTAACGATAATAAAGTTTCATCTAAAGGCGCAATATCAGTTGAAAACCAAACTGCGTTTGTGAATATTGGTGGAATTATTGGCGAAGTTGGAATAATTTCAAATAATATTAATCCAAACCAATATGAAAGCAGTGGAGCAATTTCAGTAAGTAGTTCAGCGAATATTGATTGCAATATTGGTGCATTGTTTGCGCGCGTTAATAAAAACTTTAACTTTGCTTTAAATAATGAGTTCAAATTTAATAATGATGTAACAGTGACCAACACAAATGCGAGCAATACTGCCAAAGCTTCAATTGGTTTAATTGGCAACCTGGCTTCTGGTGGAAAATTGAGCTTTGAAAGTGGAGATTCATTAAAGATAATTCTAAATAGCAAAATTTCAGTTTCAGGAATTAAAGAATGCGGATTTGGAGGAATATCAAGTTCTTTAAACACCTTAGATGCAACAAATCTAAAAGAATTTAACCTTGATTGTGGTGAAAACTTTAAATTAGAAGTAACTAATTCTAATTTGATATTTGGTGGAATGGCGGGAACTTTGTTTATTGACTCAGTTTTCCCAACCACTTTAAATGCAAATATAAACTTAAAAAATATCAAAGCAAATGGCTATGTTGGTGGTTTGTTTGGTGAGACTGCTCTTGGTTTTGGTGTTGATTTTGCTCAAAAAAATTACGGATTTAAATTAACTGGAACAATAGATGCAATATCAAACAATGGCAAACTATATGTTGGTGGGCTTGTTGGAAAAACATCTTCTGGGGTTTCTAAATCAAGCAATAACATTAGTGTTTCAGCAAGCGGAGATAAATCATATGCTGGTGGATTTATTGGTTATGCTGAAAGCAGTTTAACAATAAGCGAATGCTATAATAATGGAACAATCACAGGAACTTATGCTGGTGGATTCGTGGGCTGTGTTGAAAATGCAACTAGAATCGCGATTGAAAATTCTTATAACATTGGAGATTTGAGTGGCACGCATTCTAACGAATTTATAGGATATGGAAACGCCAACTTGCATGCTGTGTATAGTGCAAAAATTGATGGCGTAAATGTTTCTGATATTGCAATTTGGGATAATTCTGGAAAAGGGATTGCTGGGGCGGAATCAACCCTAAAAGATCCATATGCGCTATATAGCACTCATAAATGGGATTTCTTAGGCACTTGGTATATCTGGGATTCGGAAAATAACGGACTACCTCAGCTAACTTGCTTTGATGATGGGGTTAATAGTTTCACTATCAATTATTACAAAAAAGATGGTTCTATTAATTCATCAAAAACTATAACGCAAGATAAAATTGATAATTCAACAACTGGAAAATACTATCACAAAGTTCAAGCGGGCGAAAATGAGGGTGGCACATTCCTTCGTTGGAATGATAAAGTAACTTTAAGTGGTAAATCATTTGAGGTGGGCGACTATTTATTTATAACTAAGAATGTAATCGAGCTTTACCCTGAATTTAGTGCTAACGATATGATTATCACATTGGATTATAATGGATCTTATTTAAATGGAACTAATAATAATCCGCCTTATCTTGAAGTTGAATTAAAAAACGGTATGCAAACTAATAATATTTTCCCTAGTGGAGTAACAATAGGCAAAACAACAATAGATGGTGAACTAATTGATTATTATGAATATAGCTATTTGGATTCGAGCAATGCATCAAGAAGCTCAAGAGTGTTATATCAAGCTATAGATGGTAAGTATAAACTTTGGTTAAATAACATAGCTTCTCAAAGTGGAAATCTTAATAACTGCAAACTATTTGCTTTTAAAATGCTTGGAAACTACACTAGAAAAATGAATTATAATTCAAGTTCAAATTCATATGTTTTAACTATAATGAATGGCGAAGTTGAGTTATATACAATCACAGTTAAAAATAGCGCGCGTTATTATCAATATGATAAAGAATCTGCAAAATCAACGGTTGTTTCATCGTTTAAGGCTAAAAATGGTTCGGGCTTAGATGAATATAAAATCCCAGTTCAAGATACATATAAAAAGTATAAAATTCAACTATGGCAAGAAAGCGTTGAAAATGATGAGGTTAAGATTAGCCAAGTAATAAATAACTTAGATAGCAAAATCAATATTTCTAGCTTTACTAAATTAGATGGTTCAAAAGGTACTGACTCTGGAGCTTATTATTATATTGAAAATAATAGCGTGTTCCTTGAAATCCATTGCAAGAATGGTAGTATCCCACTAGATGGAGATATGTTCAAAAATTTAAATGCTGGAACTGAATTTAGAACATTCGACACATCAAGTCCAAATATCACTAGCGGTTATGGTTTAAATGAAAGCATAACAATAAAATATGGTAATGATCATTTATATAACCAAGAAGTTAAAACCTATTATGCAATTTATATTTTAAAAACAGTTGAAATAACGATTTCTTCATTTGCTAAAAAGATTGATGGTTTTGGCTACGAAAAAAATAATGATTCAGCTAATGGAACAACATTCACTTATCAATCAAGAAATGAAAATGGAACAATTAGTTCAAAACCTCCTAATTCTAAAGAGCTTAACGGTGATTCTGAATCAATTAGCGTTATTTATGGCACGAAAGTTAAAGTTGATTTAATCGCAACATATGGCTATAAGATTGATAGTAGTGAAACTAATGATGGAATAATCATATCGAGTACCACATTAACCGCTAGTTCAACTGGAACAGGAATTAAACCTACTCTAAATTTAAGAGAAAAAAATATTAAAACAACCTTTAATCAAGAGAGTATTAATATTGGAAATAATACTTATCTTGGAATTTACCTATCAAGAGAAAACTTTGCGCTAACATGCAATAGCCAAACGGAAAAACTATATAGCAGTGGATCTTCAGGTGGCTACAACGATACTGGAAAGGATAACAATGGATCAGATAATAATTCTTGGATCTATAATGGTGGAACAGTTGAAGTTAGTCCTTCAACTGGAGTTTATGGTGGCGCTGTAACCATAAAAGCAACTCCAAACACTGGCTTTAAATTCGCTGGCTGGTATTATAAGAAAGGGCAAGTGTTTGGGCAAGTGTCTGATTTTGATATAGCTGATATTACATTTAACTTTGGAGATTCTCAAACAAAGGGCTATTATACTTATAGTGATGGTAAATATTCACTAACCCTAATCGCTAGATTCAATAGGGCAGTGATTAACATAACATATAGTTATTCAGTTCAAAATACAAGAGGTAGTGAATACACTGAAAATGTTGTAGAAGACCAAATTCTAGTTAAAGACTTTGTTATAGGAAATCAACTTGAATTTGATTTAACCTTGCGTGATGATGATTCAATTGGTTTAGAAAAGGGAATTGGTTTCTATTACGTTTCAAATGGTCAAACATACAGTGAAAGTAATTTCAAAACCATTCCAACTTTCAGCATAGAAAACGATGATGGCAAACCAAATAAGAAAATTTCTTCAAACGATGGTTACCCTTGCTGGAATAGTGATTTCAATATTAATTTCCAACTTAATAGGGTTGAAATTGGAATTAATAAAATTACTTGGGAGAAAGATGTTACTGCTACAATATACATTGAATTAATCAATGAAACGCCGACCTTGACTGGTGACAAAGTTCGCTATGGCGCATCTTACACACCAACTACTCTATCAGATTCAAAAACTCAAGAAGGTAGAAACGGCGTTTCTTACACGCTAAATTTCTATGGCTGGTATAGTGGAAATGTGTTTACTGCTGGAAAAAGAAGAACAGACAATTATCAATTTAGTAGTGCCTTCAAAGAAGGATACGAAGATAAAAAAATATCAAGCTTAACTATTGGCAATGGCGATATTGTTTGGGATAGAAGTTCAAATAAATATACCCCTAAAAATATTTATGGTTACTATGGCAATGATGATTATATCTTCAAGCTAACTGCCATCGAAACTAATTTGCCAAGCAAGAATAAATGGGATGGCGTGGCAGATGAAACAAATGCAGCTGAAGGATTTGCTTGGAGGAGAGAATATGCTGTAAAACCTGGCGTTGATTACTCAATTATAAGCCCTAAGATTGATATTTCATATTCAAGTTCAAGCGAAACAGGAACATATGAATATAAAATAAAATTCGATGAACCAACTAACGTGACTATATATGCTACATATAAATTCGATTGCTGCACTAAAGCAAGCGCAGATGATTTAAAGAGCAAATACACCGTTGGCGTGTATAAGGGAAATTCTGCTATTTCTAAAGCAACAAATGGAGGCAGTAATTCAATAAGTACCTATGGGGCTGGAACTCACCGTATAACCCTTAAATCGCTTTATAATTATACTGGCGATGGAACATCAAGTAGTCCTATTAAAATCAATGATTCAACGGATTACTATATGCTTATGGTTATGGCTAACGGCGGAACTAGTGGTGGAACAAGTGGCTCTGGAATGTATGTTAATAACAATTATGTTGTTAATGAGAACTGCAAATATTTCAAACAAACAAACGATATCACTTACAATATCAACTTAATGCCAAAGCTAAACAAAATGAAAGTGAATTATGATGGCGGAAACAATAAAATTATTGGAGTGCCAGATACTGGCTTATTTGGGCATATTAATAGGGGTTCGTTAAAAAATTTAACATTGGAATATAAGAGCTCAACAATCTCAGACCCAAGCGGAACTGATAATAACTTTGGATTAATTGCTGATATTGTTACTAGCGCAACCATTGAAAATGTGTTTGTAACTAATGTTCAAAGAGTTACATTAAGTGGCATTTCGAATGGTGGAGCATTAATCGGACAAGTTAACGCTGGTTCAACAATTAGCAAAGTTGGGGCAACTTCGGAAAATGTTTACGCCATATCAACGTATAACAGAGAGGTTTTCTATTGCACAAACACACAACTTTCATCATCTGGTCAAAATGTTGGCGGATTATTTGGTCAATTAGGCGCAAGTGTTTCTAACTTAATCTTTAAGGGGAAAATTACAAACGGAAACAGAGTTGCTGGAATTGCTTGTGAAACTGTGGCCACAATAACTTTAACTAATTGCGCATCTGTTGGAGACTTAACTGCAAATACTGGAAATGTGATGGTTGGCGGATTAGTGGCGAACGTTGCTTTGGGCACCTTAACCCTAAACTATTGCGCAACATATGGAACTCTAAAAGGCACAACAGTTGCTGGATTTGCAAATGATAACTCTGGAAACATATCAATAAATAACTCAATGAGCTTGGCAAACCTATGCGGAACCACAATCAATTGTTTGTATAATGGAAATAGCGTAGAAGAAAACGTAACAAATTCATATTTCAATGGATTTAAAAACAACGCCCGCATTTCTACTCCAATAGAAGCATCTATTACTACAATAGATGACTCAATTCAAAGCCCTTGGATTAATAACGGTTTGCCAATTTTGAAATACTTTAATGAGTTGCTGGAAGGAGTAATTAATAAACACTATAGCGTTAATTATGATATTAAAGGTGTTAGTAGATATGATAAAAAAATTACTATAAATGGAATAGAATACATAAACTCTTACAAAAAAGAAAATATTTTAATTTGCTACAACTATTTGGTTTATCTTGATTCTTCGGCAGAGTTTATTATAGGCTGGAATGTTTCATACACGAAAAACAGCACTACAACCACAAAATTTTATTCCAAAACTGAGTATGGTACAAATAATATTTATGTTGGTGATGGAATTGAAGATGGCATAACTATTAATGTGACAGTTAAATTAGATACGTGGAAAATTACATTAAATGCAAATGGTTTCCCATTTTCAATGACTAAACGAGATTATAATGTTCCACGAAATCTAACAGAAGATGAATTCAATCAACCAGAGAATATTAAGAAATATCAATATGAAGTTGCAGGAAACAGCTCAATAACGATAGAAGTCGTTAAAGGTGAACCACTTACTTTACCTTATACAACTAAGATAGGTATTAGATCCGTAAAGTTAAAAAATTACAGAGATACAGGAGAGTACACTGATCCGGACACAGGGAAAAAATATTCATATGATGATTATGATATAAATAATGTTGATGATCCTACTGGTGTAGAAGGAGCTTTTAAATATTTGATAGGTTGGAAACTTGCAGGAAAGCAAAATACAGAACTAGTAACACCACAAGAAAGTCTTTCAACACGCTACACGCCAACCAGTGATTTAAACCTATATGCTGTGTGGTTACAAACAGTAAATTCGGGCTATCTTAGATTTTGGCAATTTGATTGTAAAGGCTATAACTCAAGCACTAATGAAACAACATATTCTAGATATGAAGTTGAATGCAAAGTATATTTAAAAGTTTCTTATAAATTTAAAGGCGAAACTATAAGTCGGAATTTGAAAGCCAACCAAGACCATATAGTTTTGGATGCTAAAAAAAGTTTGGTTACGTACGGGAAGAATAAGTGGGGAATTCCGTTGAAGGGACACCGCCTCACAGAGTTTAAAGTGTTAGGAAATGGAATTGATTTTGACACAGAATCCTATGGGAAATATAAATGGTTAAAGTACGAGAATTTTGGAGGCATATATATTGATTTTGTTTTTGATACAAAAGTGAACAACTATATTGCAAATAATAATTTATTGTGTGTATATAGATTATGTGCCTTTGACCAAGACAATAATATTACTAACCCTAGTAAATGTCTTTCAATTCACAACCGAAAGATAAATGGAGAAGATGTTTATTTCGGTTTTGATTCAACAGGGCAAGACCCAACAATTACCAGTTATAATTTATATTCTGGAAATTTCACATTTGATAATTTACTTAATGCAACAAAACAATTAAAAATAAAATACCAATTAAAATTGTATTCAAGTGATTATAATAACTATTTTTCAAAATTAGGTGGTTTATCTGTTACAGATAAGGTGCAATTTGGTAACAGTCTTGGTCTGGACGACATTTTTAACTTCAGATATCAGTTTTATGGTGTTAAATATGGTAATATAATATAATCGGTGCTAATTTAAATTATAAATAAATTTTTATATTACACAAAAAAACGGCTAATATTAGCCGTTTTTTTGTGTAAAATATTTTTTTAAAACTCTTCCATCATCAAAAAATCTTTCACTTCTACTGAAAGATTTTGGCTTTTATTTGAAAATCTTTCAGTAGGTAATCTTATTCATCATTCTTGTGTGTTAATATCTGTGTCAAATATATAAGTAAAAGTAATTAATATAAACAAATATAATTCACAATTAAAAACAATTCTCACCACTCTTTATACCTCATCAGGAATACCCTTAACCACTTTAAGATATGTGAATCTAGCACTTGGTCCACTCATTCCAGGACTAATTTTCTTTGTTTTATTAAATAGTGTTTTATAGGTATTTGATGCCTTAATTTCTATTTTGAATGTAACTTTTTTACAATCTTCAACGTTTAACTCTCCATTTATAGGAGCTCTTCCATTATTACACATTGAAACATTGGTATCATTATTAGTTAATGTTAACTTTAATTTCTTAATACAATCTGATTTTGATGTGAATCCATCAAATAATCCTCCAAAACCTTCAGAATTTAGACCACATTCAATGAAATTTAATACTAAACCATAAGTTTTAGATAACTTTTTAAGATTGTAATACACTTCATAAATAGCTGATCTTTCTGTGTTAGTATTTTCACTTTCAGATGCCATAATAATGCAAAACTTGGCGGCTGTTGATTTATCTGAATAGCAACTTCCAGAAATTAAAGCATAATTAGCATATGAAAGATTATACAATGGATTTGAATACCATGACTCTCCACTTTTAAATCCAAACATGGTTTCCACGCCCCAAGTTGCATATAAGTAAGTGCTATTGCTTGAGTTAGTAAATGTCCACTTAGATTCGCGGGTGGTGTTGTCATCTCTAACCGAGCTCCAGCCTGCCAGTTTATAAGTTCCGTTTGGGTGAGTTAATGATGATTTGTTTTCAGTAACCGAAGCTGCTCTTAAAATTTCAACATTAGTGGAGGTGATAGATTTAAAGCAAATTATTATTTTATCATCACTCCATAAATAACCCTTTTCAGCACAATTGTTATTAATTAATCCTTGTTCGTTATATACTGGATTACCATTTATTTTTATGCAAGTTAATGATTCGCTTAGTGCAAATTTTCCGCCATTTGCATCTAAGGTTATTTTAATTCCTTTATAAAAGCTTGCAATAAACTCATAAATTCTATTTGCAGTATACGAAATTCCATTCCTATTAACAAATTTACCATCTTCACTTTTTTCACCATTTAGTTTCCAACAATCAAAGAACCAATCTTCAGTTATGTTAATTGCGTATGGGTAGTTAGTAGTTGGAATTGAACTTGGAACATAATGAGATAGCATAATTGGAACATCTACAAGTTTATAAATATTGTATGTTGAATCTGAAGAATATTTTAGCTCAAAATTTGTGTTTGTGCAATTTTCAAGTTTTCCTTTTGCTTTCTCTAACTTGAATACCAAAGTTGCTTTTCCCTTTTCTTGAAGTAAGTTATAAAAATAATTCAAAATAGGTAAGCCATCATTAATAATTGGATTATTTTTCCAATTTGAGTCACCTATTGTAGTAATGAGTGATTAAAATGAAGGATAAAAATTGTTATTAAGATAAATATAATAAATTATATATATCATATAATTAATCATTATATTAGTGTGTTTTGGGGAGCAAAGTAACTATTATTTTATATTGTGGTGATTTGGTTCGTTAAGCTGAAACTGACTGTGTGTTTCAAAGTGTTTGTGAGTTTTGTGAAAAGTTTGAGGGGAGTTAAGTTTAGTGAGAGGGTGAAGGCGTGAGAGTGGGTGAGGAGAGGGTTTGTTTGCAGGTTGTGGGGAGTTCCCACACAAAACGCAGTTTTGTGGTGTGCGAGGAACTCGCACACAATTTCAAGCGATGCTTGAAATAGGGAACTCCCCCATAACCTTATATAACCAATAAGATGTTCTTTATAATTACAACCTTATATAATCCCTCAAAGATATACCCTTTGTGGTTATAACCTTATTGTAAACTTTTAATTGATGCGTGATAAATAAAATGCTTAATGTTAGTTGGTTCGATGAAATACACTACTAAAACAAAAAGTTTGTATGAATTATGTAAATTAAAAGTGCAATTATAAATGTTTTCAATTATAAAACCAATATAGAATTAAAAAATAAACTTAAAATTTGGTTAAAGCCATAAAAAAAACCATGAAAAAACAATTAAAAATAAAAAATATTTATGGAAATTTGAAAAACTTTTGCTAAAAATGAGGGTAAAAATAAGGTAAAAATATTAAAAAATGCTGTGTTTGGAGCAAAAAAAAGAAACACGCGGAGGGGTGGGGTAAAAAAACTTAAAAAAACTTAAAAAAAACTTAAAAAAACTTTAAAAAGGGTGTTGACATTGAATTCTTATAGTTGTATACTTTACCTGCACAAATTGAAAGGGTGCAAATGAGATTGCCTTTAAGATTTATGCAAGAGTGTTTAAGTTAACTTTTAGGTTTTCTTAAATTACTAGAGTACATTGACAACTGCATATTTTAACTAGAAGAATGTACAACGAGTAGAGTAATTTTTAAAGATCATTAATTTTTAAAATAACGAAACGAGTAATACAATTTTTCACATATTTTAATTTTTAAATAGTTCAACTGTTTAATTATTATTTCTTAATTTAGAGCAAAGAATTTTTTCTTTATCAAGGAATTCGACGAAATACGATCAAGCGAACAAGAGCGTATGGTGGATGCCTTGGCACTAGACGCCGATGAAGGACGCGACAAGCTGCGAAAAGCCACGGGGAGCCGCAAATAGGCCTCGATCCGTGGGTGTCCGAATGTGGAAACACACTGGGAGTAACTGCCCAGTATCATTATATGAATACATAGTATAATGAAGGGAACCATGAGAACTGAACCATCTAAGTATCATGAGGAAAAGAAAGTAAATAAACGATTACCTAAGTAGTGGTGAGCGAACGGGTAAGAGCCCAAACCTGTAAGTAGCAATACTAACGGGGGTTAGGACCTGCATTAAAGTGGAATTTAGAATTGTAGCCGAAGATGTTTGGAAAGGCGAGCAATATAGGGTAAAAGCCCCGTAGGCGAAATAATTTTAATACCATGAGCAGTGATCCAGAGTAGCACCGAGCACGTGAAATTCGGTGTGAATGAGCGAGGACCATCTCGTAAGGCTAAATACGACCTAGTGACCGATAGCGAACAAGTACCGTGAGGGAAAGGTGAAAAGAACCCCGGGAGGGGAGTGAAAGAGAACCTGAAACCATATGTTTACAATCGGAGGAAGCGATTTATAGCGACCTCGTACTTTTTGTAGAACGGGCCGGCGAGTTACGGTGTGTTGCAAGGTTAAGCAATTAAGTTGCGGAGCCGAAGCGAAAGCGAGTCTGAATAGGGCGATTTTAGTAGCATGCTGTAGACCCGAAACCGAGTGACCTATCCATGAGCAGGTTGAAGCAAGGGTAAAACCTTGTGGAGGACCGAACCCACGTCTGTTGAAACATCCGGGGATGACTTGTGGATAGCGGAGAAATTCTAATCGAACTGGGATATAGCTGGTTCTCCTCGAAATAGCTTTAAGGCTAGCCTCTGAAATTAGGATATATGGGGGTAGAGCACTGAATGGGTGCGGGGGCTTCGCAGCCTACCAAGCCTTATCAAACTCCGAATACCATATATCTATACAGGGAGTCAGACTGCGAGAGATAAGTTCCGTGGTCAAAAGGGAAACAGCCCAGATCTACAACTAAGGTCCCAAAGTTTATGTTAAGTGGAAAAGGATGTGCAACTGCTAAAACAATCAGGATGTTGGCTTAGAAGCAGCCACTCATTTAAAGAGTGCGTAATAGCTCACTGATCGAGTGGTAGTGCGCCGAAAATGTCCGGGGCTAAAACATAACACCGAAGTTTAGGGATTAGCGTAATGCTAATCGGTAGAGGAGCAATGTGTGCGGGCTGAAGCCTAACCGTAAGGGAGGGTGGACTGCACACAAGAGAGAATGCCGGCATGAGTAGCGAGAGTGTGGCGAGAACCCACACCGTCGAAAGTCTAAGGTTTCCTGGGGAAGGCCAGTCCTCCCAGGGTAAGTCGGGACCTAAGCCGAGGGCGAAAGCCGTAGGTGATGAACAACAGGTAGATATTCCTGTACTACCGCACATTGATAAAGACCGATGCAGGGACACAGTAGGATAGTAGAACCGCGTGAATGGAAAATCGCGGCCAAATCATGAGACTTTAAGCGCAGTAAAGTACACGCTTATATTAAGGTTAGGTGATGATGGGGAGTGAAATTTAGTAATGAAGTCTATGAATTCACACTGGCGAGAAAAGCTGCTAAGGAGATGTGAGGTACCCGTACCCCAAACCGACACAGGTAGACGATATGAGAAATATAAGACGAACGGGAGAACCCTTGTTAAGGAACTCGGCAAAATGACCCCGTAACTTCGGGATAAGGGGAGCCTATGGAAACATAGGCCGCAGTGAATAGGCCCAAGCAACTGTTTACCAAAAACACAGGTTTCTGCTAAAGCGCAAGCTGATGTATAGGAGCTGACGCCTGCCCGGTGCTGGAAGGTCAAGGGGAAGAGTTAGGTGCTGGAAGAATATTCCGATCCGAAGCTTAGAACTTAAGCCCCAGTGAACGGCGGCCGTAACTATAACGGTCCTAAGGTAGCGAAATTCCTTGTCGGGTAAGTTCC
>CAKVOF010000020.1 GCA_934778125.1 uncultured Clostridia bacterium | reverse complement strand
GTTAAGCAATTAACAATTAAGGCACTTCCGCCTGGGCCATAACCTTCGTAAGTTATTGATTCATAATTAACTGAATTAACTTCACCACTTGCTTTCTTGATAACTCTTTGGATATTGTCATTAGGCATGTTTGCACTTTTTGCTTTAGCAATCAAATTTTTAAGTTTTGGGTTGCTATTAGGATCTGCTCCGCCAAGTTTAACGGCAACTGCCATTTCTCTACCAATTTTGGTAAAAATTTTAGCGTTTTGAGCATCATTTTTTTCTTTAGTATGTTTGATACTAGACCACTTGTTATGACCTGACATAAATACTCCTTATATTTTATTCGCTAAGCTTATGCATTATAATTCCAGCACTAACACTAGCATTTAAACTTTCAACACAATTATTCATTTTAATTGAAATCGTTTTATCGCAAATATTTGAAATAAAATCCGAAACGCCATTACCCTCATTTCCAATGCAAACACCAACTTTTTGGTTTAATTTAGGAATACTATTAATATTCTCACCATTCATATCTGCACAATATAAATAAAGGTCTTCTGATTTCTTAATCTCGTAAAATTTTTCATACGATATTTGCACAAAATCAACATCAAATATATAGCCCATACTGCTTCTAATCGTTTTATAAAGATATGGATAAACACAATTTATAGCATAAATTTTATTAAAATTAAACGCTCTGGCACTTCTAATAATTGCACCTAGATTATTAGGATCTTGCAAATTATCTAATACTAAAAAATTTGAGGTTTCCATCACACATCTTTTTATCTTCATAAAAGCAAAAATTTTACTGGAGTTTGATGCTTCAGTAAGATATTTTGCGATTTCACTAGAAATATAGTAAATGTTTCCACTGAAACACTTTAATGCTTCATTGTATTCATTTTTATAGTTTTCAACTAATAAAACTGTGTTTATATTAGTTAATCTTTCTAAAATAATTTTCTCACATTCCAAAAAGCACTCACAATATTCTTGTGAGTATTTTTTGGTTTGCAATTTTTTTGCATATGAAATTAATTTATTGGATTTACTTTCTATAATCATAATTATTTTGCTAAAGCTGTTTTAGCATTATTAACTAATTCTGAGAAAGCTTTTTCATCAGTTGCTGCTATATCAGCAAGAACTTTTCTATTTAAATTGATATTTGCAACTTTTAAACCATGCATAAATTGGCTATAGTTAATATCGTTTGCACGGCAACCAGCGTTAATTCTTGCAATCCATAGAGAACGGAAATCTCTTTTCTTTAATCTTCTACCAACATAAGCATATTGACCACTTTTCATAACAGCTTGGCGAGCAACTCTATAAAGTTTGCTTCTTCCGCCCCAATAACCTTTAGCTGATTTTAAAATTTTTCTTCTTTTCTTAACTGCATTAACTGCTCTTTTAATTCTCATAATATTCTCCTTAACTTATAACTTTTTATGCACCTAGCATTTTCTTAACTGTTTTTTCATTTGCAGATGAAACATAAGCAGTTTTGCCTAATTCTCTTTTTCTATCTTTGCTTTTCTTTGTTAAGATATGACGATGGTTTTGTTTGTTTCTTTTAATAAGACCTGATTTTTTCAAAGTAAATCTTTTCTTTGAAGCTGAATGTGTTTTTTGTTTTGGCATAATTCTTCCTTCCTTTAATCTTTATTTTTTTGATTGATTGGTGATAGCACCATTATAATTTGGCGACCATTTAATTCTGGCTTACTGGTGATAGTGCAAACATCTTTAAGTAATTCATAGAATTTTTCCATAATTGGAAAACCGCTTTGAGGGTTTGCTAGTTGCCTACCAAACATTCTAAGTGAAACTTTAACTTTATCACCTGCAAGTAAAAATTTTCTAACATTTTTAGCCTTGAAAGCCATATCATTATCTGCAATATTTAAACTAAGTTGCATTCCTTTAACTTCAGATACTTTTTGCTTTTTCTTAGCATCTTTTTCTCTTTTTGCCATATCAAACCTATGCTTTCCATAGTCCATAATACGACAAACTGGTGGATTTGCTGTTGGTGAAATTAAAACCAAATCCAACTCTTCTTTTTCTGCTTGCTCTTTAGCAAAATCAATTTCAACTACCCCATAGGCAGTTCCATCACCGCCAATTAATCTAACTGGACTTACAGTGATTTGATCGTTAATTAATAACTCTTTGATAATGGTGTACCCCCGAATATAATTTTAAAAGAAAAAGTGAGATATAATCCCACTTCTCAACAAATAAAAACAACTTAATATTTGCGACCAAACTGAATGGTGGTTACCTTCGAATGGTGAGAAGTGTTTCTTCTACTTAATCTAACAAGAGTATTTTATACCAATAATTTCAGTTTGTCAATAATTATTAATAAAGTTTTTATTATTTTTAGTTGTATAGTTTGCTCCAAATGCATTCAATTATAAATTATATTAAACGCAATTGTTTTAATCAAAGTTCATTTATCATATTATCTATAAACAATCCAAAGCCCTTGGTTGCATCATTAAGAAAAACATGTGTAACAGCTCCTATTAATTTCCCACCTTGAATAATTGGACTTCCACTCATTCCTTGCACGATACCGCCTGTTTTATTAAGTAATTTGGGATCTGTTATTCTTATAATCATATTTTTATCTTTAGTTCCAGATTGATAATTTGTTTTTATAATCTCAATATCAAATTCTTCAATTTGGGTTCCATCAATAGTACATAAAATTTTAGCTTTTCCAGGTTTGGCAGATGATTTTCCGCCAATATCTATTGGCTCCTTATTTTCAGTTAAATTTGTGCTTTTATCTAAATTTCCGTAAACACCGAAAATATTATTTTTGGTTATCACACCTTGGCTTTTTTGATTAAGTGAAAATGTTCCAAGAAGCTGACCTGCCTTATTTTGTTCTGCTTGTTTAACACCAACTACTGTGCAATTATATATATTCCCCGACTCAACTTCAAAACCATCAGTAGTGTTTTCTGTGTTTATTGGGTGGCCTAGCGTACCAAATTGGCTTGTTGAAGGTTTTATAAATGTTAATGTGCCAACACCAATAATATTATCCTTTAACCATAGACCTAATTTATAAGAATTTGATTGAATATCTTTTGCTGGAGTAATTTCAATTTCGTATGTTTTATTATTTCGAAGCACTTTTAAAGGAATGTTTTTTTCGAATTTTAAGCTATTTAAATACCTTGTTATGGTTTCAATGCTCTCAACTTTATAACCATCAATTTCAGTTATTATGTCGCCAATTTCTAATCCAGAATTTCTAATTGGATTGATATAACCATTTGCGGTAATTATAAAATTTCCACCTGCAACAATTGCACCTTTGCTAGTTATATCAAAGCCAATACAATTACCACCTGCATAATAATCGTTTAAATTTGGGTAAACATCAACGCGTAGTTTTTTTATTGTAAATAAATTAAACAATTTATATTCGATGATGGCTTTATTTAGCTCTTCGTTTTCTTCTTGAGCAAAAACATTTGTTTTTATTGCAAAAAATGGATTATGTTGATTTAATAACTCTAAGTATTTATCTTGAGTAATTTTAGAGGGTAAAAAAAATATTTCAAAAGGTGTGAAATATATTAGAAACACAAATAATACGCAAATTATTATGAATATCGATGCTTTTAATATTGAGTTTTGTTTTTTAAAATAAAAAGAAGCCACATACTTATTTTTTATAGATATGTGACTTTTTATTCATAAATCATATATTAGATTGATCTTTTATAATTATTTGCCTCTTTTATAATTTCTTTAGCATGCATTTGAGCAAATTCATTATTATCCAACACGCCAACCATTCTTGAAATTTCGCTAATTTTTTCATCTTGATTTAAGTAACATACGGTTGCTATAGTTTTGTTGTTTTGCTCAACCTTTTGAATTTTATAATTTGCATCGGCAAAGCAAGCAATTTGTGCTAAGTGTGTGATACATAAAACTTGATTATTTTTTGATATCTTAGCAATTTTTTTACCAACAGCACTACCTATTGATCCCCCTATGCCTGTGTCTATTTCATCAAAGATGAATGTTTTAAACTTATCATTTGAACTTAAAATTGTTTTAAATGCTAAAATAAATCTGCTCATTTCACCGCCAGAAAGAACTTTTGCTAGTGGCTTTAAATCTTGACCTAAGTTCGCAGAAAACAAAAATTCGATTTTATCAGCACCAGTTTGATTCACAACGCTTTCAATATTATCAATTGAAAAATCTTGATTAAATGCAACTAAAAAACTAGCCTTTGCTAAGCCTAATTCTTTAACATTTTCAACAAGTTGTTTTTCAAATTTTTTTGAATATTCTTTTCTAACCTTTGAAATATCATTGCATATATCTAGTATCGCTTTTAGCTTGATTTGTTTTATTTTAAGTTGTTCATTCAATAGTTTATCATTATTCTCAATTTTGAACAATTCATCTTCAAGTTCGGTTAGTTTATTAAGAATGTCACTAATAGAGTTCCCGTATTTTCTTTTTAAATCATTTATTTGGTCTAATCTATCTTCTATTTTATTTAATTCAAATTCAGAGTAAGTTATTTCAGATTTTTTATGATTTATTTCATCGAAAACATCATCTAACGCGAATTTTAGATCAATTAACTTATCTTTTAATTCCGAATACTCGTCACTAAAAGATTCGAGTGTTTTAAGAGAGTTACTTGCTTGCTTAATTGAATTTGATATATCTTTAGATTCGATTTCAACACAAGCATCATTAAGTGCTTGAAATACTTTTTCAGAATTTAGCATTAACTTCTTCTTATCAATTAATTCTTCATCTTCATTAGGTGTTAAATTAGAGTTTGATATTTCTTTTATTTGATAGTTTAACAGTTCAATATTTTTTTCTTTATCAATACCTATTCCACCCAGGTTAGAAATTGTTTTATTAATTTCTTTTAAGTTTGATAGTTCTTCGCTAAGCTTGTTAAATAGAATTTTATAACCAGGATTTGATTGAATAATATAATCATCTAAAAGTTTTAAATGATGTGTTGCGTTAGTTAGTAATTGATGGTCCCCTTGACCAAAAACATCTATCAATAAAGAACTAAGTTTTTTTACAATAGTACCAGAAGTAATGTCACCATTTATTTTAAATGTGTTTTTGCCAGCGGTTGTTAATATCCTTGAGATTTGAATTTCATCAGTTTGCTCAATATCTAACTCATTCAATAATTCAATAAAATCTTTATTATTAGGGTTAATTTCAAAAACAGCATCTACCTGAGCAAATTCGCTTTTTGAGTTTATTAAGTTTTTGTCAGCTTTTGCGCCTAAAACAAAATTTAACGAATCAATTATGATTGATTTACCAGCACCCGTTTCACCAGTCAAACAATTAAACCCATCTTCAAATTCGATCTTTGATTCATTAATTATTGCTATGTTTTTTATCTTTAGAAATTTAAGCATAAAAAAACCCCTAAAATATATTAATACATTTTAAGGATTTTGTAAATCTAAAAACTAAATAATTAAATTAATAGTTCAGAAATTTTTTCTTTAATAAACATTGCATCTTCATCATCAGAAGATATAATAAGAACAGTATCATCACCATATGTGCTACCCATGACTTGGGGAATAGCTAATTGATTGATAACAGTTGATATAAAGCCAGCAGTTCCTGAAAGAGTTTTAATAACAACAAGGTTTTGGGCCAATTTAACAGAGATGACACATTCCTTTAAAATGGCAATGTTTTTATTTGAAATAATTGGAGTGTTAGAACCTACGATGGCATACTTGTACTTTTTACTATCAGATAATATTTTAATTAACCCAAGTTCTTTAATGTCTCTACTGATTGTTGCTTGCGTTACATCGAACTTTGCTCTTTTTAATTCAGCAACAAGTTCATCTTGTGTTTCAATTTCGTTTTGTGAAATAATTTCAAGGATTTTTGATTGACGAGAATTTCTAGCCATATTGAGTTATTACTCCTTTGTGTGATTAAATATTTATAACTTAATTGCAAAATAATTATACAACAAGATAAATTTTTATGCAATAGTTTTTTGAATATTTATTCAAATTTTAATTTATATACATTCATACTTTTGCATAAATATACTGTATTAAAATTCAAAACGCAAAAAAACCCGTAATTAAGCCATAATTTACTATCAAAAAATAGAGCTAGATTGCCCTATTTTGTTTATAAATTAAATAAATATTTAATATTTGTTCATTTAGACCATATATTCTTTACAACATTTTAATAGAAAAGCCAACCGTTTTACAATCTTTATTTTTAAAATATGCAAATTATTAAATATATTTAATGATTAATTTCATCTAATTATTTAAAACTTTTTCATTAAATCATCAAAAGACACTTCTGTTTTAATTAAACCTTTCCTTGTTATAAGCTCGAATTTATTATTACCAGCTTCTCTTCCGACAATAATTATATATGGAACACCAATTAATTCAGCATCATTTAGTTTAACCCCTAAACTATCTTTTCTGTCATCCCATAAGACTTCAACATTTTTGCTTTGCAAAGAGTCATAAATCAATTGAGATTTTTCAACTTGAGCTGAATCTTTTTGATTTGCTGTTACAATAACACATTTGTATGGGGCTACTTCATCTGGCAAAATTATACCCTTATCATCGCTAAATTGCTCTATCATTGCCGCAATTGTTCTAGTAACACCTATTCCATAAGCACCCATTTCCATAGGTTTTTTCTTGCCATTTTCATCTAAGAATGTGCAATCTAGTAATTCAGTGTAATGTGTGTCTTGCTTAAAAATATGACCAACTTCAATTGTTCTTATTGTTGAAAGTTCTTTTCCGCACTTAACACATATATCACCTTTTTCAGCCTTTCTAATATCTGCAAATTTATCAATTTTTAAATCTCTTAAATTTGCATTAATATAGTGATGATCTTTTTTATTTGCACCAATAACAAAGTTGTGCATATTTTTTAAACTTTCATCAGCAACCACAATGCAGTTTTTTAAATCAAAAGCGCCAACAAATCCAGCTACACTTCCAATTTTTTCAATATCTTCAATAGATGCCATTTCAACACTTATAACACCTAGAGCACGAATCAACTTTACTTCTTCTATCTCTTTATCGCCACGAACTAAAGCAACTACTATTTTACCATCATCTGTTTTATAAACAACGGCTTTACAAAAGTTTTCACTTGTTGTGTTTAAGTAACTTGCCAACTCTTCAATAGTTTTACAGTCTGGAGTTTCGCGAAGTTGTTTTTCTTTTTCTTCGCCTTCAAATTTTTCAATCACATTAACGCATGGTGCCTTTTCCATATTAGAAGCATAACCACAACTATGACAAACGATAATTTCATCTTCACCTATTTCCGATTTAACCATAAATTCTTGACTAGCACTACCAGCCATGGCACCATTATCAGCATCAACAACAACAAAATCTAAACCAAGCCTAGTAAATATTCTTTTATATGTGTCACTCATTATGTTGTAAGATTTTGCCAAGCCTTCTTTATCTTTATCAAAAGAATATGCATCTTTCATTAAGAATTCTTTTCCACGAATTAATCCAAAACGTGGGCGAACTTCATCTCTATATTTAGTTTGAATTTGATATAGCATAACTGGAAGTTGCTTATAGCTTGTTACAGCATCTTTAACTGTTAGCGTAAAAACCTCCTCATGTGATGGACCAAGGCATAATTCTTTTCCAGTCCTATCATTTAACCTAAACATATCTTTTCCGAAATGCTTTAATCTGCCAGCGTAAACATCAACGGGAATTAATCCACTCATCAAAACTTCATTAGCGCCAGACTTGTCCATTTCTTGGCGAATTATATTGGTTAGCTTATTTAAAACTCTTATGCCTAATGGCAAAAATATATATATTCCAGCAGATTGTTTTTTAATATAACCAGCCCTAACCATTAATTGATGACTTTTAATTTCAGCATCAACAGGGTTTTCTCTATATGTTTTGAAAAACATTTGTGATAATTTCATATTTAACCTCTTATTCAAAATTTTCTTCGTAGTATTTATCTATCTCGTTTTTTATAATTGAAATTTTGCCTTTAGCTTCGGCAAGTTCTTTTAAACACTCTTTAGATATATTAGCACCTTCTTCATATAATTTCAATCCTTCTTGCAACGAAATATTAGTTGATAATTTATTTGAAATTTCTTCTATTTTTTGTATTTTTTCTTCAAATGTCATTTTTAACTCCTTTAATATCTTTAACCTGAAATGTTGCAACAGCATCAAGTGATTCAACTTTTACCAAATCGTTAACATTTAATTCATCAAGTTTAATAATAACATTGTTATTTTTTAAAATCTTAAAATAACCTTTAGATGCAAATTTTTGCGGATTATTTTGGATTAAAATTTTTTCTAAATATTCAACCTGTTTATCATAGTTATTAATTTTAAATTGCAAATTAACAAAGTTTGCATTGTTTAATTTATTTATTTTATCAATGAGAAAATTTATTTTATTAGTATCATATTCAATGGTTTTGTTAATTGTATTTAAATATTTATAGTTATTTTTAATTAAAGATAACAATTTCAAATAGTTATCGTTTAACTTATTTAAAGTGTAGTTAATAACACTCTTTTTCTCCCAAACAACCAACTCTGCCCCCGCTGAGGGAGTTGGAGCTCTAAGATCTGAAACAAAGTCGCAAATTGTGTAATCAGTCTCATGGCCAACAGCACTCACAATTGGTTTTTTGCAGTTATATACTGCATCAGCAACAATTTCGGTGTTGAACGGTTGCAAATCTTCTAAACTTCCACCCCCACGAGCAACAATAACAACATCAACATTATTGTATTCACTGAAAAAATTAATTCCTTTAGCAATGTCATTTTCAGCACCCAAACCTTGAACTTTTACTGGAAATAAAACTATATCAACTCCATTGTTTCTCCTGCGGGTGATGTCAATTATATCTTGAATAACAGCGCCAGTTTCACTTGAAACAACACCTATCCTCTTTATGTAATTAGGAATTTGCTTCTTGTGCTCAATATCAAAATATCTTTTTTGTTCAAGTCTATTTTTCAATTCAAGAAATTTTTCATATAACATTCCCTTACCGTATTCTTGAATACTATATGCTTGAAAAGATAACTTTCCGCCTTTAGCGTAATAGTTAACACTTCCTTTAACTAAAATCATATCACCTATTTTAGGTGTGAAAAACATTTTCGCATTAAACAAAACACACTGAATTAATCCGTTTTCATCTTTTAAATTAAAATATGCAATACCATTTGAAATACTATAATTTCCAACTTCTCCATATATAAAAATATTTTGAAGCAATTCTTCTGCATCAAAAATATTTTTTATATAACTATTAATTTGAGAAACCGAAATATAATTATCCATTAATTAAATTATTATCCTTAACAATGTTTGCTAGCACACCATTAACAAACGCAAAACTTTTATCTGTGGAGTACTTTTTAGCAAGCTTAACAGCTTCATTTATTGCAATTTTAGCATCAATGTTTTTATATATTAATTCATATGTTGCCAAAACAATAATAGCAAGGTCTGCTTTAAAAATCCTATCAATACTAAAATCTTCTTTCATTGATTTAGATATAATATTTAAGATATTTTCTTTTTCTTTAAGAATTTCAATATATGAATTTTTAACATAATCTAAATTATCTCTATCTAATTCGGTTGATTCTAAAAAAGTTTCATAACTAACACTATTTTCAGGCTCAACAAACATATTCTCAAATATTAATTTATATAAAACATCTCTTGCAACAACTCTTCCCATAACTAAAATCCTTAAAATTAAAATTCTTCCTCTGTGGCAAAATCAACTCCCATAAAATGAACATTGATTTTATCAATATTGATATCCATCATTGAGGCTATACTATTTTTGATATTTTCTTGCACTTTATATGCGATATCAGAAACATTATAACCATATGCGATATTAACATACACATCAACAACTAAAGAATTATTAACATAAGAAACTTTAACGCCATCTTTTATGTTTTTATCAAAGAAATCTCTAATTTTTGAACAAAAATTTGTTGCCATTGAACTAATGCCGGCAATTTCTTTTGTTGCTAGATTTATAACAGACAAGATTATGTTACCATCAAATGTAACATTGCCTTTTGGTATTCTAATTTTTGAAGATTCTTTTGTTCTCATAATTTCACCTATTTATCAAAAATATAATATCATATCTAAAATTATTATGCAATAAATTTAAAATTATTATTAAAAGAAAAAACACAAATTCGACTCAAAAATCAAATTTGTGTTTAGATTGAATTCTATTCAACTGGAACAATTTTAATATTTTCTAATGTGTAATTGGTCTGTGTTGTGATAATTTCAACTAGTTGAGCAACTTCACTTGATGTTAATTCTGCTTTTTTAACAATAACTGTGATATTAGAACTTAGAGCTGAGATAATAGCATCTTCAAAACCTTTTGCTTTAATCAAACCTTCTAGCACTAATTCCGATTCCATTAATTTGATTAAATCAGCTCTTTCAGTTTCTGCGTTTGCTTTTGCTTCTGCGCTTGATGTTGCACTAGCTAAAATAGCATCTAAGTACTCAATTTCTTGATTTCTTGTGCTTGTTCTATCGGTTCTATAACTATTGAAAAAACTAGTGTATGTTGTTGAAGAAACAGGCGTTGGGTTTGTTTTTGCATTAACTGCATTATTTAAAACAACATTAACAATTCCAGTGGCAATTAATAACAAACAAAAGCAACCAATTAAAATAATTCTTTTCTTTTTACTCATTTTAAACTCCTTTATTTTAAGAAAATACTTGAATATTATTACTAGGTATATCTAACAAAGCTTTAACTGCTTGAACAATCTTAAGTTTTATATTAACATCTTTTGCACCCTCACACACCACAACAACGCCCTTAATTTCCGGCAAAATTTCCTTAACAACTAATGGTGAGTTAACACCATTATTTTTAACAATTATTGTGTTTGAGGTGGTATTTTTGGTTGATGTTGAATTGTTTGAGGACACACTTGAGTTATTTTTTTCATCAACACTTTCAGCATAAACAATTTCTAATGAAGATGATAATGTTACCATAACCGATACTTTTCCAGAACCTGAAATATTGCTTAACACATTTTGCATTTTAGTTTCAAGTGCTTTGGCATAATCTAAACTACTTGTGTAATATGAGTTAGTTGCTTTACTTGCTGAAGTTGTTTTGGTACTTGATTTTGATATAAAGAAGTAACCAACAACAACGGCAGTGAGCAAAACCACCAACCCAACCAATTTTAAGTTTTTAATTTTAAAGAGTTTAGAATTTGTGAGCTTGTCCTTAAGTTTAGATGTGTATTTTTTTAACCCACTTTCCTTGTTTTCATTAAAATTAGAATCGTCATTTTTTTTTGATGAATTTGTGTTATTCATTAAATATAATCTTGTCCTCACTTATATCCAAATATTTTTTTACATGCTTTGTTATAACCTCATACTTATTTATATTCTTGCTATTTTCAGTTAGAACTAAATTAGCTAAATCTATAGTAATTTTATTAATTTGCATATTACTTTTTTCGACATCAAACTCAATATTAATTTTAACATTAAATATTTCATCATTTTCTAAACTTTTAGTTATTAAGGTTTCATATGTGTTTTTCCGCAAATCGGAAATAGTTTGAAATAATTCTTCATTAATTTCACTTGATACATTATCAATTTTTATCTTATTTATTTTTGATGATATGTTTACTAATGGTGATATTAAAGAAAAAACAATAAATATTGAAAAAATACATTTAATAAACTTATTTATTTTGTTATTAGGTAATATTATCTCAAAAATAATTCCAAGAAAAACAACACCAATTAAGTTATATAACCAACTCATATTCTCACCTTAAATTATATTTGCTGTGCACATTAATAAACCAACACTTAAAATATACATAAACGCAATTCCTAAAATAATAACAATAGGAAATATTAAAATTTTAGAGCAATTACTTAAAAATTCTGATATTTTATCATCGCCAGCAATCTCAATAATTGAACCCACTAATTGCAATAATAGTTTTAAAACTATTAAGGTTATAACTGGTGAAATAATTGTTATAAATAGAACAAATAGGCCAGCAACTCCAACTGCATTTTTAATCAAAATAGAACTTAAAACAATTAGATCAAAACCATCACTAATATATCCACCGATTATTGGAATATAACTCTTAATTGCAAACTTTGTTGTTGTGATGCTTATTTTATCGTATTTCCCTGCACTAATGCCTTGTATTGTTAAAAAAGCTCCAAATATTGTGAATATTATTCCTACTCCCCATTTAAACAAACTGAAGATAAAGCCAATTATTTTGTTTAACTTTATTGTGTTTGATAAACTATTTAAAATAATAAAAACAAAAGTTACTATAAATAGTGGAAAGAAAATATTTGAAAAAATATAATTAATTATAGTTGTTAGAAATGCAATTATGGGTTTGAATATGCCTAGAGACACAACGCTTCCGATGGAAGCTAACATGGTTAGTAAAATTGGGAATATGATTTCTGTTTGTTTTTCCATCGATGATATTGATGACTTTGTTATATCAAATACTCTATAAAACATAGTTAAACATGTTGTTATAATAATGATTAATGTAACAATTGTGACTATATTTGAAATACCAGAGTCAAAATTTTCACCTTTAAAATTTAACAACAAATGAGATACTATGCTAGCACCAAATATAACAAGGAAATAAGGTATAAAATTGATAATTTGTTTGAATAGTAATGATATAATTACAGAAAGCAATGAATCATAATTTGAATAGTATTCACCAGATAAAATATTTTTAACAATATCCTTAAATGAGTCACCATTATTTAAATCACCTTTAACGCCATCAATAATAATATCCATATCCTCTGTGTTAATGGAATCTAATTCTTTATCAATAGTTTTAATAAGTTCATTTTCAATGGTATCTGAAGCAGAGTTAACATGTGAAATAAAAATGCTAGATAACAAATATAAAAACAATAGAATAAAAAAAATAATTATCAAAATTTTTATTCTTTTGCTCTTTAAATTTTTGAACGAGAACATGCAGATTTTTTTAGATACGCTAATCATTCTAATAATTGAATTATAATATCAAATAAATCTGTAATAATTGGAACTGCTAAAATAAAAATAAAAACTTTACCACCAAGTATTACTTTATTTGCAATAGCACTGTTACCACTATCGGAGCAAATATCTGCGCAAAACTCCACTAAATAACCTATTCCAATTATTTTTAAAAGAATTGTAAATAAATTCGTGTTTAGACCTGTTGAATTAATAATTTTATCGAAGATTTCAACTATAGGTGAGAAAAAAGATAGTATGTATAATAGTAGTGAAATACTGCCTAAAATTGTTATACCAATTGCTAATTCTGGTTTAATTTGCTTAATTATGATAATAACAAAAACTATTAAAATTGCTGAAATAACAACCTTTACGATTTCCAAATTAACCTCAACTAATATAACGAGAATAATGATTTAACTGTGTCGAACAAATTACTTATCATATTAACAATCATAAATAAAACAACTATAACACCTGCAAGCGTTATCAACGTTGCTATTTCATCTTTACCAGCATATTTTAGAATTTGATTAGCAACAGCAGTTAAAATTCCAATAGCTGCAATTTTAAAAATAATTTCTATTTCCATATAATTTACCTAAATTAATAATATTGAAACAGCCAATCCTAAAACGATTATAATTTTAAAAATTGGCTCAACTTTTGTTTTATAATTATCTTTTTGGATCATTAACTTATTTTCAAATTTACTTTTATAAAAATTGAACATTTTATCAGTTTCTGTAATGTCATATTTCCCTATTGAATTTAAAAATTCGATAATTTCGTCACATTCATTTTTATTTAAATAATCAATTAATGATAAAGATTTGCCATCAGCATAATTACTTAAAATATTTGAAAAATTTTTTGAATACGAGCTAATGTTGTTTCTTATGATTTCAAAAATATTAGATTTTGTGAATGATATTTGAGATGAAGCATCGTTAATAAATAGTAAAATATTTGAATACATATCAATCTTCTTTAGATGGTTTTTTTTATAAACATTTGCTATCCAATAGAATATTAAATTAACAATCAAGATAAAAAGAATTTTCATACTAACCTATATACACACGATTTAGATTTTCATCAAACACACCTTCTAGCGTGCCCGGCCCTTCGTTTGAACTTAACACAACAAATCTTTTAAATAATTTTTTATTTAATAAATTAAGAAATTCTGGTTTTGATTTTAAGTCTATAATATTATTAGCGTGAATTGATGCCACAACCGAACAACCACAAGTAATTGCATTTTCTATTATCTTAGAATCAGTACTAAAATTTAATTCATCAGTCACGATAACATCTGGCTTCATACTTCTTATTCCATTTTCAAAACCAAACTCTTTTGAACAATTAGAATAAACATCAACATTGTTTGTTAAATAATTTTCACCACCATTTGAAACTGAACATATCTCTCCCCTTTCATCAACAACCAATACATTGATTCCATTTATTCTTTCAACTAGTTGTTGTGTAAAATCCCTTATAAAGGTTGTTTTTCCAGCACCTGCTGGTGACAAAATTAATGTGTTTAAAACTTGGCTATTATTTATTAAATTCAAATAACATTTTAGTGAACAGTTTTTGATTAAGTGAGGAATTCTAATATTTAAAGATGATATATTCTTTATTGTTTTTATTTGATTATTAACATAAACGACTTCACCACAAACGCCTATTCTAACACCATTATTTAGTGTTATATATCCGTTAATAAGTTGGTCATTTATTGAATATAAACAGTTGTTGCTTACTTTTTGAAGAATGGTTTGAATAGTAGATGGAAAGCAAATCAATGCATTAGATTTGTTATTTGTAATTCCATCATTACATAAAAATTTATTAACGCCTCTAATATTCACAACTATTGGCGAATTAATTCTTAGCCTTATTTCATTAATATATTCTGAACTAATTTTATCAAAAACTATATTTAAATCATCAGGTAAAAATGAAAACATAATTAATTCCTTTTATAAATAGTCTTATAATTAAATATTTTTCTAAATTAATAAAAATGAAAAACAATAAAAAAAACTTCCAACTAATTTTTTGGAAGTTTTATAATAACCAGTATTTATTTAAAATATTACAAAAATTTGCATTATGTGTTTTTATATATATTCTTTAATTTTATAGCATCTAAAGCCATAACATCTCTTGATTCACATATTATAATTGGTTCTAAACCTAATTCTTTAATAGCTTCAGCTAAAGGCTCAAACTCAGGACCATAGATATCATCATCAAGGGTTAAATGTTTTATTTCGCCTTTTGTGCCATATTGAATTTTGCTAAAGTGAATATGGCAATTTTTAACTTTTTCATAACCTAATCTTTCAATAGCGTAGTTAAAAATATCGAGAAAATCTTGTTTTGTTTTTAAGCCACCCTGCAAAATGCAGTTTATATGACCAAAATCGAATGCAGGGTAATATGCATCACATATTTGGCAAAAATCAACTATTTCTTGATACGTGCCAATTTGAGAGAATTTACCCATCGTTTCTAAACAAACCTTCATATCAAGATTGTCTGTTTCTGTAAGAATACTTTTTAATTGAACTAGTCTTTTTTTTGTTAGTTCAACAGCTTTTTCTCTTGAAAGTTTCATAAGTGAACCTGGATGAACAACCAAGTTTTTTCCTCCAAGTAACCTTAATTTATACAAACTATTAGTTATGTATTGAAAACTTTTTTCAGCCATTTCATCATTTTCATTGGCAAGATTAATAAAATACGGTGCGTGAGCCGAAATCGTTATACCATTTTCACGCATTTCTTTGCCTATACTGATAGCAGTTTCATCAGAAACTGTCACGCCTCTGCAAAAACTATATTCATATGCATCTAATCCAATTTCTTTTAGCCATTTTCCAGCTTCTAGGGTTGATTTATGACCAGCCTCATAAAATGATATACAATTCCCCGATGGACCAAATTTAACCATTTTTCACCTATTCTAAATTAGTTTTTATTTTTAAGTAATCAAAATTACTTTCAGCAACACCAATAACATTACTATTATGTATAACAAAAGTATTTGAGTTAAATGGGTTAATTTTTATTGTTTTTAGCCCGTTTTTTAGGTCAATATATTCATCATTTGTTATATTAAACCTATTAAAATTAAATACTTTATCAATAGGAATTAGTAATTGTTCAATAGAAGACTGATTTAATAAGTCCTCCAATTTAATTGAAGAATCTAAGGTGAAACACTTACCACTTTGCGTTCTAACCAGTTTAGTCATCGTTGCATAAGTGTTTAATTCTTTTGCGATATCTCTTCCTATTGCCCTAATATATGTGCCACTTCCACATGTAATATTAAAGGCATATTTAGTTTCTGAAATTTTTGCAACTAAATCAATGGCTTTAATTTCTATCTTGCAAGGTCTTAATTCAAAATCTATGTTTTTTCTTGCTAAATCATAAGCATTAGCACCATTAATTTTCTTAGCACTAAAATTTGGAGGCATTTGATAAATTTCACCAATAAACTTTGGCAAAACAGCCTTTATATCATCTACTGATGGAATAAAGTCACATTTGTTAATTATTTCGCCTTCGCTATCTAAAGTTGATGTTTCGTAACCAAACTCAAATTCAGCATAGTAGGATTTTGATTTATTCAAAAAATAATCAAACATCCTAGTAGCCTTACCAATTGCAATTGGCAACACTCCAGATGCTAGCGGATCCAAAGTTCCCATATGCCCAATTTTTTTAATATCAAATTTCTTTTTAATTTTCGTTAATACGAAATTACTAGAAATTCCAGATGGTTTATTAATATTTAAAAAGCCTAACATAAAAATTTTTTTGAAACCCTTACCAATTTATTTATAACAGTGTTACATGTGCCGAATATATTGCATCCAGATGCGTTAACATGGCCACCGCCACCAAAAGTTTTTGCTATCAGAGAAGTATCCACATTACCTTTACCACGAATACTACAAGCATATAGGTTTGGCTTTATTTCACTTATTAAAATACCCACCTCAACCTTTTCAATGTTAATTCCTATATCAACAAGTCCAAAGCTTTCATTAGTTCCAATATCACACAACTTAAAATCTTTTGCAGTTAAATACATTATTGCAACTCTATTGTCAAGGTAAAACTTTAAATTGTGAAGTGCTATTTGTTGAAGTTTAATTTGACCTAACGACCTTCTTTTGAATAAATAATAATTTGCTTTGCCAATGTCAATTTTATACTTCATTAAATATCCAGCAATTTTATGTGAATCAGGTGTTACATTATTATGCAAGAAACAACCAGTGTCTGATGATATAGCTGCGTAAAGTGCCATTGCTATATCTTTATTTAAATTGACTTTTAATGTTTTAAAAACAAAATATAGTATTTCACCAGTACTGCTTGCTTCCCTAACAAAATTGTTTTGAGCAAAATTATCGTTAGTTACATGATGATCTATATTGATAGTTGTTTGAATCGAATTAAATAAAACATCATATTTACCTAATCTACCTAAATCACCACAGTCAACAGCAATTGCTGTGTCGTATTCCATAAGCATTGGTCTATTTACTTTATTTGAATTTTTAATAAAAGCAAAATTGGGTGAAATTATGTCAGTATCACACATAACATCGGCATTTTTACCCATTTTTTCTAACACCATTTTTAACGCACAAGCTGAGCCAATCGCATCAGCATCTGGTCTTAAATGGGTAAAAATTGCAACATTCTTACTTTCTTGAATTAATTCAATAATTTTACTATTAATTTTCATCTTCTGATGCCTTTCTTTCCTCTTGTATCTTATTTACAACGCTATTAATTTTTTCTGAGTAATCAATACTTTCATCCAAAATAAATTCCAAATAAGGTATTTTTCTTAAATTAATTTTGTTTGTTAACTCTTTTCTAATGAAACCAGCTGAATGTTTAATTTGATTAAACACTTCTATTTTATCAGTAGCATTGAAAATACTCACATAAACTTTGCAAAAATCTAAATCAGGTGTTGTGTTAACTTTAAGCACTGATATGATTCCATTGATATTAGGATTTTTTAATTCATAATTAATAATTTCACTTATTGCTTTTTGAATTTCGGAATTTATAACTAAAATTCTATTTCCCATTAATCTTCCCTTTATATTTGCTTTAATTCATAACATTCAATTATATCGTTCAATTTAATATCGTTAAAGTTTTTAAGCCTTATGCCACATTCATAGCCGGCTTTCATTGATTTAACTTCATCTTTTTGTTGTTGTAGGGTTGCGATTTCAGTTTGAGCAATAACTTCGCCGTTTCTAATTAATCTTACTTTACCCTTGTTTGTTATCACACCATCAAGAACATAAGAACCAGCAATATTTCCTATTGAACTGATTTTAAATATATGCCTAATCTCAGCATGCCCTGTAACTTGTTCTTCATATTTAGGAGTTATCATTCCGTTGATAATATTTGTAATCTCATCAACAGCATCATAAATAACTCTGTAGAATTTGATTGAAACTTTGTTTTTATCGGCAAGAGTTTTTGCCTTTGCTTCAGGCTTTGTGTTAAATGCAACAATGATTGCATTACTAGCTTGGGCAAGCAAAACATCGCTTTCATTAATACTACCAACTGAATCATGAATGCATTTAACAACAACTTCTTCATTCTTTATAGATTCAAGAGTTTGTTTTAATGCTTCAGCAGAACCTTTAACATCTGCCTTAATTATAATATTTAAAACCTTATGTTCTGAGTCTGCAGATTGTTGTAAGAAATCTTCCAATGTTATATTTGAAGTTTGGTTGCTCTTTTCTAATTGTAATTTTGCAGTTCTTTCTTCGATGATATTTTTTGCCATTTTTTCATCAACAACATAAACAGAATCACCAGCATTTGGAACATTATTAAATCCAAGCACAGATACTGCCATACTAGGTCCAGCTTCAACAACAGCTTTACCATTTGAATCAACCATAGCTCTTATTTTTCCAGAGCAAACCCCAGAAACAACAAAATTACCAATTTTCAATGTACCATTTTTAACAATGATTGTTGCAACGATTCCACGACCTTTATCAATTTTACTTTCAATGATATTTCCGCTTGCTGGAACTGAACTATCAGCTCTTAAATCTGCAACTTCAGAAACAAGTAGAACCATTTCAAGCAACTTATCAATATTTTTATTAAACTTTGCAGAAATTGGAACACAGATTGTATCTCCGCCCCATTCTTCAGGAACAATCCCATACTCAGTTAATTGTTGTTTTATTCTATCTGGGTTTGCCTCTGGTTTATCCATTTTGTTGATCGCAACAACCATTGGAACACCAGCTGCTTTAATATGATTAATAGCTTCAACTGTTTGAGGCATAATTCCATCGTCAGCTGCAACAACTAAAATTGCCACATCGGTAATCTTTGCACCACGAGCACGCATAGCTGTAAATGCTTCGTGTCCTGGGGTGTCTATAAATGTTATTTTTTGGCCATTTATTTCAACTGAATACGCGCCAATATGTTGCGTGATAGCACCAGCTTCTCCAGCAACGACATTTGTTTTTCTAATTGCATCTAAAAGAGATGTTTTACCATGGTCAACATGCCCCATAACTGTTACAATTGGTGGTCTATTTGAAATATTATTTGATTGGTTAGATATCATTTCTTGAAGTTTTTCTTCATAGTTCTTTTCAATTTTTTGTTCTAGCGTTACGCCAAATTCTGCGGCAACAAGTTCAGCTGTTTGGAAATCAATAACACTATTAATATTTGGCATCATACCAAGCATCATAAATTTCTTAATGATATCAACAGAAGGTTTACCAATTTTCTCAGAAAGAAGTTTTACTGTTAGGTTATCAGTTGTTATAACTGCATGGTCAATATTAACTTTTTCTGGAGCAACATACTCTTTTTGTTTTTTAGGTTTAACTCTAACTCTACCAATTCTATCTTCATCACCGTTGCTATAATCTTCAATGTCGATATAACCCATTTTTATTTTAGATTTTAAGCTTAATTCCTTCTTTTCTGAGTTGTTTGATTTTGCTTTGCTCTTATTTGCACCAAAATTTCTATCATTTTTAACAACTAGAGTTTCTGAAACATCTGCCTTTGGAAGAAGACCGGTTGATCTAAACCCGCCTTTATTTCCATCTTTATTAAATGGTTTATTTCCATTTTGAGTTTTGTTAAATCCACCAGTTTGATTTGGTTTTCCGCTTTTATCAAATGGCTTTCTATCAAATGGTTTACTTTGCATCTTTTCACTAGCCCCATTTTTATAGCCATTTTGATTGTAATTATTTCTATTTTGATTATTAAAGCGTTGATTATTTTGATTATTACCACCATTATTTTGGTAACCATTGTTTCTATTAAAGCCATTTCCTTGTCTGAAGTCAGCTTGTTTGTTATTTTTAAAGTTGTTTTGCTGATTAAAGCTTTGTTGTTTTGGATTAGAAACAATAGATGTAGATGCAAAATCATTGTTACTAGTATTCGGTTCAATAGTTTGCTTAACTTCAACTGAATTTGTTGTTGATTCATTAGCAACTTTTTCTTGAACTTGTTCAGTTTCAACTTTTTTAGCAGAGATAATTTCATCTTGCTTTTTAATATTATTTTGTATAACAACTTCCCTATCTTTCAAGTTCTTGCAAAAAGTTTCAATAGCTTTTTTAGCTTTGGAAATAGATGAAACGAATGACTGCATTTCACTGTTGCTTATAATATTATTGAGTTGCTTTAATGCTTCAAACTGAACATTGTTATTGTTTTGTGTTTTTTCTTCTTTTTTAATCAAAATAATCACCTGCTTATATTTTTTTGTTATTAAATCAATAATTGGATTATTGATTATGTTAAATATTACTTAATTCATAAAATTATTTAACATACATTTTAACAAATTTAAACATTAAGTTGGACAAAATCTTTTTGCTCCAAAATTGCTTTTGCTAGATTTTCATTTACTATACCAACAATTTTGCAATTGTTCGTGTTAAGCAATTCATCCAAACTCGTTTTAATTAATTTTGCCATTTTCCATTTTTTCTCATTTGCAAGATATCTAAGATTTTTCAAACTTTTTTCACTTATGGAGTCTGAATATAATATTAATTTTATATTCTTCTTGGTGGTATTTAAGTTATCAAAACCATAAATAATTTCGTTGCTTTTCTTTGCAAAACCTAAATATGATTTTATTTTATTAATCAATTTTTTGTTCCTTTAATTTATTATAGAGTTCTGAACATATATTTGTTTTAAAACTTCTATTTATAAGTTTTTTATTGACTGCCAAATCAATACATTTCTGGTCATTACAAATGTAAGCGCCCCGCCCATTAAGTTTGTTTGTGGGATCTAACACATATTCATCAGAATTAGCGAGTTTTACAATTCTTATTAAATCTTTTTTAGATTTTTTTTCTCTACAAGCAACACATTGCCTTAAAGGTTGTTTCTTATTTTCCATAAATAGATCCTTTAGATTAAATCAAATCGCCGAACACATCATTATTATCAAATAAATCTGACTTTGCTTGAGCTGAATCGGTAGATATTTCTTTATTTGGCTCAGTATTGATATTTTCGTTATCACCGAAATCTTCAAAGTTATGTTGAATATTTTCTTCAGTTTCGAAATTAAGTGATGGAACAGCACTCTTTGCTTTAACATCTATCTTCCAGCCAGTAAGCTTTGCAGCCAATCTAACATTTTGACCGTTTTTTCCAATTGCTAGTGATAGTTTATCATCTGGCACGATGGCTAAAGAAGTCTTTTCATCGTGATTAAGCTCAATATGCAAAACTGTTGCAGGACTTAGTGCTCCGGCAATAAATTCAGCAGGGTTTTCACTATATTGGACGATATCAACTTTTTCACCATTTAACTCGTTAACAATTGAGTTAACCCTCATTCCCTTATTACCAACGCAAGCACCAACACAATCTAATGTTGGATTATTGCTATAAACTGCAATTTTAGTTCTATAACCTGCTTCTCTAACAATATTTTTGATTAAAACATCTTGAGATGCAATTTCAGGGACTTCAAGTTCGAATAATTTTCTAACAAAGTTAGGTGTGGTTCTTGTTAATTGAACATAAGGCATATTATATGACTCTTTAACAGATTTAACTAAAACTTTAACTCTTGAGTTTATTGCATATTTTTCGCCTGGTATTCTATCTTTAACACCCAAAACACCTTCAACTTGAGTTATTCCAAGGTCAGCATAAACATTGTCACCTTCAATTCTTCTAATAATAACCGTTATTAATTCATCTTGCTTATTACTAACTTCGCCTATAACATTATTTTTTTCTGCTTCTTTAATTCTCTGCATAACAACTTGTTTTGCAGTTTGAGCGGCAATTCTACCAAAGTTCTTAGGAGTTTCTTCTTGTTGAATAACTGATCCAACTTTTAAAGACTTTTTGATATATTTAGCATCTTGCAAAGAAATTTCCTTATCGGGATCAGTTACCTCTTCAACAACGGTTTTATAAGAATAAACTTTTATGCTGTTTTTTTCTGGATTAAGCCTAACTTCAGCACTCTTTGCTTCACCAAAATTCTTTTTATACGCACTGGTTAATGCAGCTTCCAATGCCTCTAGGAAATACTCCTTATCAATTCCTTTTTGTTTTTCTAAATCATCTAGTGCTTGAAAAAAATCTTTATTAA
>CAKVOF010000019.1 GCA_934778125.1 uncultured Clostridia bacterium | reverse complement strand
GATGCCCTACAATGGTTAAGAGACAATATGATGTCTTACTATGAATTAGGAAATAAAAAAGATATTGAAGTTGAAGGCGGTTTAGAGAAAAGTAAGGCTGAAAAATATGATTTACTTAAAGATAACATTAATGAGCTAGAAAAAGAGCCTCAAGATGAAGAAATAAACGTGGATTCTTTGGTAAAAGAAGAAGATATTACTAATAATGAAAATACGATTAATGCAATGAACGAAGATTCAGCAAAAACATCACAAGAAGATGCTTTAATCTCGGTAGAAAATGATATTGAACTAGAAAATTCTGCTGATAAATCATATAATAAAGAATATTCTTCAAAAAATGAATTTGAAGAAATTTCAAACAAAGAAGCAAAAGAATTATCAGACACAATCACATTCATAGAAGATGAAGATTTGACATCAGAACAAAAAAGAATTGATGAGATTCAAGAAGATGTTGATAAAATAATCAAAGAAAATAAAAAGAAGAAAACTAAAAACAAAGATAAGAACACAAACTTAAAGAAAGAAATTTTTGAATCGGATAATAATGTTTCTTATAACCCTGACGTTAAGAATAATGTTTCACTAAACCTTTCAGATGGCGAAGAACATATTTTAACCTACAATGAAATAGATGATAATATTAAAGATGAAGATATTGATGAAAAAAACCTTCCTAAAGATGACTTCGCAAATCTTGAAGAATCTGCACCAGATGCCGTGTTGAATGCTCAAAATGAAAATTCTGAGATTGAAAAGAAAGAAAAGAAAGCAGAAGCCAAACTTAAAGAAAAGGAAACCAAAGCAAGCAAAATTTCTATTTTAAATAAATTCATCTCAAGATAAAAAATCGTTAAATTGTTGTAATTATTTTAAACTAAATCAACCAAACAAATAAAAAGATAAACTCATATTTTGGGTTTATTTTTTTTATTAATTATAAAATTGGGTATTGCAATAAGTACTCATTTGTGATATAATTCAAACGAATTAAAGGAGGATCCTATGGAAAAACGCACACTAGGCTGGTTAATAAATGGTTGTCTTTTAGGTGGAGCAATAGCAACTAGTATTATGTTCCCAAATCCAGAAGTAATTTTTCCAGTTGTTGCAGTTGCAAGCTTAACTGGAACTATTCAAAGTTTTTTTACCGTTGCTGAAACAAGAACTGAAAAAGAGGAAGAATTAAGAAAGAAGTCACACAAATACTTTATCTCAATAGATGAAAACGCTCCAGATGCTAAAAAAGTATATGAAAACTTACATACAAACGAGAATCATGCAACTTTTAAAGGTGATCACGCTTTACAAAAAGATGATAATAATAACCCAATTTCTAACACTAATTTTGAAAGATTTAATAATGAAACAACCCAACAACCTGCATTCTACACATCTTTTTCATCTTACGACATAACAAATGCAGATAGTGCACAAATGAACACAACAGACAGCACTTCAAGCGATGATGACACAATGAGTAGATAACATTTAAACACTCAAAGAAAAAACACTCAATTTAAATTAACTCTATGGGTTATATTGATTTGAGTGTTTTTTTATGTCATCAATTGCGTTTTTATTTGGAAATTTTAACTAAAAATCTCACATTTCTATTTGTTTTCAAATTAACTTATTCTTAAATCTTTGCCCTTGATTTCAAGTTTTAGGCAATTATTTCTATCAACCAATCTTGAACAAATTCTTTCGCCATACTTATCACTTAATTGGCTAATATTCAAGTTTGTTGTGATAATTGTTTTTTTCTTATTTATTCCTCTTTCGTTTAATATTGCAAAAAGGTATTCGATTGTAACATTTTTAGTTATATTTTCACTTCCTAAGTCATCAATGCAAAGCACATCACAATCTAAAAATTCCGATAAAATCTCGTTTTTGTTTTCCAAATCTGAAATATGGCACTCAAGTAGTTTTTTGTTCATATTAAATGCCGTTGAATATAGCACAAACTTTCCTTTATTTATAAGTTCGTTTATCACGCATTCCATTTGATATGTTTTTCCAACACCAACTTCGCCCGATAGCAAAACCACATTATATTTTGTTTCATCAATTTTATCGCAAAACGTTTTAAGCAAATTTTGAATTTTTTTAAGGTTTTCTTTTTGAGTTTTATCTTTCACCACACTCAAATCGCTACTTTCAAATGAAGCAAGTTTATTTCCAACCCCACTCGCCTCCATTAATTTTATGCTTTGAAGCCTTTTAAAGCATTCACATTTTTGCCCATTAATTTTTCCCTCATCATGGCAAATACTGCATTCAAATTTTGGTTTTAAGTCATTTGGATTTATATTTTTAGTTTTGATTATTTTTTGCATCTCAGTTTTCAGTGAATTTAAAGATTTTAAAATATTATTTGATGCAATAGAATCCTTTTTGAAAACTGCTTTTGCATATTCAATTTTTTGGGTTTGATATTTTTCAAAAATTTCTTCAGCCTTTTTATCTTCAAAAAACTTTGATAGCATTAAATCAGCTTCACTCAACGCTTTATTTCTTTTTTGGTTTATTTCAGATTGAACTTGTTTTTCAATTTCCTTTAATCCCATTAAATTTCTACCTCATCTAGATTATCAAACAAACTATTTAATTCTTTAGTTGAATAATCTCTCTTCATATAATTTGCGTTTTCTTGCTTTGGTGATTGAGTTACTCCAAGGTTCATTTTCTTAGCCTCTTCAACACTCTCAATTTTGTTGTCGTGAATTTTAGACAACACTTGGTTCATAAAACTTAGTGGCATATATTTGCCTATTGAAAGCGAAATAGCGTATTCAATTAATTTTTCATTTATTTGCCAATCTGAAACCCAAGTTTTATATAGCAACCTATCGGAACTATTAACGATTCTATCTATTCCTAATTTTTGAAGAATATTAAGAATCACTTCATCATTTGATATCAAATTGCTTATATAAGAATCAATCGCAGGTAAAGTTAATAGCCCTAATTTAAACATTTGATTTATTTTTAAATCCATACCTTGCAATGTTTTAATATTAGATTTAAAACAATAATTAGCAATTTTTAGAATTGTTTCATCATCAAACCCAAATTTTAACCAATTTGATATATAGTTATCAACAACTGCATCAAGGCTATCGTACCAAACGCCAAGATTTTTACAGACTCCCTTTGCTAAAAACAATATCTTTTCTTCGTTTTCAAAGTAATCGTTTATTTCTTTAATGCTTTCAAGTTTAAGGGTGTAGCACTTTTCAACGAGTTTATTTAGTTTGTTAAATCCTCCCATACCTTTCACTTTCTTTGCCAAATAAATTAAAATATCATCTGGTATTTCAAAAGTATTCTTCCAAATAAGATACGTTTGATATTCTTCACTTGTGGCGCTTCTTTTTGACCCCATTGCTTTAATAATATCCGCCAAAATCCCTGAACTTTGCTCTATCTGTTGAACTTGCTTCTCCACATCTTCCACAGACACAACTCCCGCATTAATCCAGTTTTTCGCAACCGTTAAAACATATGGGTAACCCACATTTTCACCTTTCTGATTAGCGCAATATTTTGCAATCATAATTAGTGCATCTGGCTCAATATGCTTTGCCTCAATAAGATAATAATACTCTTGATATTCTGTTGGGGTTATCATTCTTCCAGTTATGATTTCTTGAATTGCTATATTGAACTTTTTGAATTTTGTTTCACTATATTTTTTCAAGGATAATGATGCTTTATCAACTGGCAAAAATCTTACCTCAAAAGGATCCTTATAAATAACTTGAACCAAATTTAATTCTTCCCAGTAATAAAAAGCACTTTCAACATCTTCCACGCTCATATTCAAAACTTTTGCGAATGAGTCA
Organism: uncultured Clostridia bacterium; assembly: GCA_934778125.1. Classification (GTDB taxonomy): domain Bacteria; phylum Bacillota; class Clostridia; order Christensenellales; family UBA1242; genus UBA11490. Next base: position 19,230 of record CAKVOF010000019.1, on the reverse strand, counting down.
ATGTTGTTATCAATAGCACTTGGCGTTTGGCATTTCAAAAGCCCATACAAATAAACCTTAACACAATCCGCTGGTGCAACTGGAACAAAATCGCTTATAAATTTATTATCTAATTGAATTGATTTTTGATTAATATAGTCATTTAAATATTTGCAAAGTGCCATAGTTTTGAAATTGTGTGTTTCCCACACTACCCCCAATATGATACTTTATTTTATCATAGAATAGCCACAATATCAAACACTTTTTATTTCGAAAATACTTTTTAATTTTCAAAACTAAAAATAAATTTAAATTTTAACTTTATATATAAAAGCGCTTCGATAATAACTCAAAATAAAATTTAACCATTTATATTCTCACCATTTTACTTTCCACTCTTAAATATCTCTCTTTTGGGTTCAATGTTTTTAAAAAGTATTATATTTTCCACAAGATTATTTGTTGCATTAAAATGTTTTGCTATGAAAAATAGTTGTGGTATAATGTTATTGAATAAAAATGGAGAATTGTTTGTGAGAATACTACACACCGCCGATTGGCACTTAGGTTGTAAAACTGACGACCTAGATAGATTAGAAGAACAAAAAGATGCTTTAAAGCAAGTTTGCGCAATTGCAAAAGAAAGAAATGTTGATTTGGTAATTATCGCTGGCGATATCTATGATTCCATCATTCCAACCTCCGATTCTGAAGACTTGTTTTATAAAACAATAATAGATTTAAACAACGATGGAAACACCGCAATAGTTGCGATTGCTGGAAACCACGATGAACCTAAGCGAATGAGTAACGCTAACGTTTTTTCACACAATTTTGGAATTTATCTTGTTGGCTCAACCGATTCGAATAAGATTAAAACTGGCGACAACGGAAAAAACATTTTCGCAACCGACTATGGAAAGGGATTTATTAAATTCCAAACTAGAGCTGGAGAAAAAGCCGTTGTGGCATATTTGCCTTATCCTTCTTATTATAGATACAAAGAAACTAGAAAAGAAGGCGATAATTTTAATGAAAAAGTTAAAGAATGGCTTAAGCCTGGAGTAAGTGCTTTTCAAGATGACACTATAAACATATTGACCGCTCACATTATGGCGTGCGATTTGAAACTTAAAAAAGAAGAACTTGAACTTTATACCACCCTTGCAAACAACACCAACACTGTTAATGTTGAAGCAATTACCACTAAAGCACACTACACCGCTTTAGGCCACGTTCATAAATGTATGCCAGTTTCAAGAGAAAAAAATATTTATTATAGCGGTTCTTTAATTAATCAGTTTTTTAATGCAGGCGAAAACGATACTAAAGTTATACTCGTGGATTTAGATAGCTCTGGCGTTAAAAGAATCGAGAAAATTCCACTAAACGTTAAAAAACTTAAAAAATTTACGGGTACCAGCCTACTTCAAGCAGAATTATTTTGCAAGGATAATCCCAATGATTTAATCAAAGCGGAAGTGGTGAAGGTTGATAGAATTTCCATTGATGAAATCAAAAGAGTTAGAGAAACCTACCCTAACCTTGTAACGCTTTCAATCATCACTAAGGAAGCTCTCTCTAACCACGAAGTTGTTTCTAAAAAAGATATTCCTATTGATGAGCTTTTTGATAATTTTTGCATTAGGAAAACCGGAAAACCTGCTGATGAAGATATTAAGGAGTTATTCTTAGAATTAATGTCGGAGGAAGAAAATGAAACCGATTAGTTTAAAAATTAAAGGAATAAATAGTTATGTTTCTGAGCAAACAGTTGATTTTGAAAAACTTTCTCAAACAAACTTGTTTGGAATATTTGGAGAAACTGGAAGCGGAAAAACAACAATCTTAGATAGCATAGTTTTGGCTTTATATGGCACTAGTGAAAGAGATGTTATTCAGAATTTAATTAATGTGAACTCGAAATCTGCTTATATCACTTTTGTGTTTGAGGCAACTAAGCGAAATAGCAAAACACGATACACCGTTTTTAGAGAATTTAAAATGCGTGCAAGCGGGCTTAAAAGTGAAGCCACTTTGCAAAACACCAAAACTGGCGAAATTATTGCCGAGAACCCTGATAATGTTAATGAAAAAATACTTGGCATTATTGGAATTGGCAAGAAGGAGTTTTTAAAATCTATCGCTCTTCCACAAGGCGAGTTTGACAAGTTTTTACTCGATACACCATTAAATAGAAGGAGAACAATTGCTAGAATCTTTGATTTAGAGCATTTTGGTCAAGAACTTAATGAAAAGATAAAAAGAAGAAAAGATAGTTTAAACTTAAGAAAATTAAATTTAGAAGACCAACTTGAGCTATATAAAGATGTTAAGCAAACAAACATTAAAACTCTTGAAAAAAATTACAAATTGAAGAATCAACAAAAAATCGAAGTTGAGTTTTTATTAAACAAAACTAAAATCGAATTAAACGAATTAAAACTAGACTATGCAACTAAAACACGCCTTCAAGAAATCAATTCAACATTTGCAATTAAAAAGCAACAAAAACAAACAATTGAAATTTTAAAAGAACAAATTGACTACACGGAAAAATATGGCAACTTCATTCAGATAAATGCTAAAAATGAAAAGTGTTTGAATGAAATTGATAATTTAAAAAGAGATATTAAAGCATTTGAAGATGACCTAAAAACGATTCACGAAAAAATTGATGTAACCAAAAAGCACGAGCAAGAATGTATTACTAAAAAAGAAGAGCAAGAAAAAGTTTTGAACGAAAAGAAACTTGAAAGCGAAAGATATGTTTCATATAGCGCTAAACTTTCTGAAAAAGTTAATGAAATTGAAAAACTTGATGCTGAACTTTTGGAAAACAATAAGCACTTAGAAGAATTGAAAGTTGGATTAAATAACCAAAATATCATTTCAAGCGATCTTCAAAATAGCATTTCTGATGTAGAAGAAAAGATATATTTGATATCTGAAAATATTAAGGCTGTTGACAATGTGGCATTATACGAGCTTAGAAAAGATTATCAGGCATTAAGCACTATTTTAAAACAAAACCTTAGCGATAGAATATTTGAAAATGTGGAAAGCAAATACTTAAAGTCGTTAATCAAACAAACCTTCAATCTTGTGGACAAGTTTGACAAGCAAAATGAAAGATACTTAGCAGACTTAGAAGAGAATCTAAAGAATTTAAATGCAAAGACTAAAAATATTGATGAATTTAAAAAAGAACAAGAAACTAAAAAGATGTTTTTGCAAGAATCTTTGGCTGTGTTGAAAGAAAAATTGAGCAACACCCTAACCCAAACAAATATTATGCAAGCGGATTTTGTTGTTAGTGAATCCCACACAAAACAATTGAATAGCAAAATTACAATTTTAAATAGAGATAAAAAACGATTTGAAAACGAACTAAGTGGATTGTGTTCACCAAAAGAATTAAGCACATTCGATAAAGAATTCGTTTTAACTTGCAACATTTATTATGAGATTGAAAAAGTTTTGAACGACCTATTAAATGAATTAAACTCAACACAAGGAAATATTGAAAAAAACTCTCTTCTAATTTCAACCTACGAAAAACAAAGCAAAGAATATAGTGATGTTTTAAAACTTCTAACAAACAAAAAATATAGTTTTGATAATATTAAGTATGAAATGCTACTTAGCGAAGATGAAATGAAAGTCGCTAAAAAACAAGTGAATGAGTATGAAAAAGAGTTTTCGTATTTAGAAGAAACTTCTAAAAATCTTAGAGAGCAGATAAAAAATAAAGATGTTTCTAAGGCAATGGTTCTAAACACTGAAAAGAAAATTTCAATGCAGGAAGAACAACTTCAACAATTAACTCTTGAGGTGGAACTTGCACGCCAAGCAATCGTTCGCCATAATGAAACAATAAATAAAGTTAATGAAATATCTGGCGAACTTGAAGTTGTTACAAAGAATTTGGACACAACTTTAGAATTATCTAAACTTGTGGCTGGAGGCGCATTGATTGATTATGTATCTGAAGAATATATGTTCTTAGTAACTGAATTTGCAAACAAATATGTTTATGAAATAAGTCACGGAAAATATCTTTTAAAATATGATGGTGACTTTAACGTTGTGGATAATTTCAATGGTGGAATTTTAAGAACAATTAAAACACTTAGTGGTGGCGAAAGATTTATTATTTCGTTATCAATCGCATTGGGGATATCTCAAAGCGTTGCCACTAGCCATAATCGAAACCTAAATTTCTTCTTTATAGATGAAGGATTTGGAAGTTTGAGTGATGGCTATATTGAGAAAGTTCTTCAAGCATTTGATGCACTTATTAAGCTTGATTTCACGGTTGGATTTATTACCCACGTTGATAAAATGGAACAATATATTACTAACAAAATATTAGTTACAAAACCAAATAACCAAACGGGTTCAATTATAACCGAAAGTTATTAGAGTGTAAAAAACACTTCCCTTTCAATGTTAATTTAAAATCAACATTAAAAGGGAAGTGTTTTTTTATTTACTAAACATTTGGAAATATTCTCACACACATAACCGTTAAGTCATCATTCATAATTCCACCATTCAACTCTAATGCCTTATTTAGAATGTCATCGCTTAATATTTGTGGATTTATTGTTTCATCATTATTAATAAAAGTTTGCAAATCAGATTTACTCTCAAAGATATCACTCACCCCATCAGATACCAAAACTATGATATCGTTATCACCCATCGCTTTTGTTATTATATGAGGTTTCATTTCTTCCAAAACCCCTATTGGCAAAGCAGAACCTTCAACTTTTTCTATTCCATTCTTCCTTTTGATATAACAATCAGGGCTCCCAAGTTTTATAAAATCAACACATGAGTTTTTAACATCTAGCACACACATATCAAGCGTTGAAAACATCTCATTTTGAGCCAAACTTAAAAGCCTATTAACTGAGTTTAATATTGTTTCATTATCAAACCCAACCTTATAAAAATCTTCTATCAAATTAATCGTTTGACTACTCTCTAAATGAGCTTTTTTCCCAGTGCCCATTCCATCACAAATAGCAACCATATATTTCCCATTTGTTAAATTTATAAGCGAGTGACTATCACCATTAAACCTATTTCCATCTTTGCATTTTGTGCTTGCACCAAACACTAAATCATACTTCGGTTTTGAACTTAAAAACACTTCACTCATATTTGGATATGTTGATGCTTGCACCTTATCAATTTTCATTTTCACGCCACACGCGCCACTCACGCATCTTTCAATAGTCTTTTCATCATATGTTTTATTATCAATTATTAATGTTATGTTTTTGTCAGTAACCCCTTTATTATAGACAATAACTTCTTCACAGTTGACATTTTTATAGGTTAAATCTTCCAATATTTTATTTTCACAATCAAAATCAAAAGATATATTTTCGTTAATTTCTTTAGATAGATTATTAAGCAAAAAACTTACACCGCTTAACTGGTCGGCAACAAGCACTTTGCTTGAATCCATATTACTAACCATATTTGTGTAATTTTTAAAATTGCTAAGTAATTGATTTAGAGTGCTTATTAAATAATTAAGTTTAACACATTTTGATGATAGATAATCTGGCACATCAAGAAGCGTAACCCTACCTCTATCAAATCCAATATTCACCATATTATTTAATATAGAAATAGTTGATTCACGATTTAATTTTAAGCATTTTCCACACTCACCACACCTAGAGCAAACTTTTTCAACACATTCATTCACAAGCATTTCTTTAGCATCTTTTTCAGGCAAGTTTCCTTTAACAGTTGAACGAAACACTCTATTCATATCTGAAAAAATGCTTGCTAAATTTTTAGTTCTCAAACACAACTGCTCTTTACTTCTATTAACAACACTTCTAACTGCAATTTTATTTTTATATCCGCCCAACACATTTGATATTTTTTCAAAAACAGCCCTTGGCAAACAGATATAAATTAAGCTTGGAATAACCACACTTAATATACTTTGCCATTCAAAAAACTCATAAGTTTTAAAGTAAAAACCAAATAATATTTCCGCCAAAACTATACTTAACGCACTAAATATTTTTATGTTTGAATTAAAGGCAACCGCCAAAACCGCATAAAGCGTGAAACTTGCAATATAGGTTGGATTTGTAAACATTACCGCGTAGCCCACACCCATTAGAGCACCAATTATTATTGTGGTTGTTTTATTAAAAACTTTTAAACTTAATAATATTAAAAGTGCCACAACAAATTTAATAACTTCAAACCCACAAAATGTTAGGCTAGTTAAACCCATCCCAAAAACAACAAGTATAACACCACCACAAATTTCTTCATCTAAATTTAATCGATTATTAAAACCACGAATTATTGTCCCTTTAAAAAAACACAATAAGCAATATAAAAACACCAAACTAAGAGCCACGAATATCAAAATAGTTGCTGTTTGCTTTGGCGATGTTGCGTTATAATAAACCAATAAAATTTGTGATAATATTACTGCAATATATAGAACTGGTATATGTATGTTTTTGTTTAGCTTTTTGTATATAAAATAAATAATTAGACCAACCCCACACGCCACTAAGCTTATATAAACACTTTCTAATGAAAACCCCGCCAAACTATTCGCACCTAAAAACAATCCAAAAAGCAAATAAACATTCACTTTATTGCACCATAAAATTGCAAATAAAAATGAAATTCCAAATGGCGCAAAAAACACGCCCATTAAGTTTGCTTTTGCTGAAACATAAAACACAGCAAATAAAAGTAAACTTAAAACAATTCCTTTTAAAATTTTTATCCTATTTAATTTTGCCACATTTGATCCATACGCTAGATTTACCATATCAAAACTCCTTAGGGAAAGGATATCACTTTATGCTTAAACTGGCGTAGAAGAAAAACTTATTATTGTGTCGAAATATTGGTTTTATAAATAATTGTTTATTTTTATGTGTGAAAAAAATCACCTCACAACAGAGATGATTTAAGCAAACTATTAAAATAAATATTAATTATGTTCAATTAGTATTGAATGCTAAGAACTTTGTATTTGCTTTGAGCACCGTTAGCTAAAGTTACAACAACTTCATCTCCAACCTCTTTTCCCATAAGCGCTTTTCCAATTGGACTTTCATTACTAATCATTCCGTTGCTAGGATCACTTTCAAAGCTTCCCATAACTTTAAATTTTAGATCCTCTTTAAACTCAACATCATATAATTCAACAACGCAACCAACGTTGACCTTAGTAGTGTCCACCTTGGCTTTTGATATGATTTTAGCAACTCTTAGAGTGTTTTCAATTTCGCTGATTTGTTGCTCTAATTGTGCCTCTTCCTCTCTAGCAGCATCATATTCACTATTTTCACTAATATCTCCAAAACTTCTAGCAACTTTGATTTTATTAGCAACATCAACCCTTGCTTCGCTTTTAAGATAAAATAATTTTTCTTCTAATTCCTTATATCCTTCTTTTGTTAAATAAACTTCGCCTTCCATAAACCTTACTCCTAAAAAAAATAGAACTCGAATTAATCTAGTCAATGCTGAAACATTATATATTAATTTAACCGACTTGTCAATTATTATTTTATTTTTTTCTAATTAAAATTTTAAGTGTTTTTTATATCATTTTTAGTTTAATTGTAGTAATATATATATGTTTTAATATTGATTTTTGTTTAATAAGTTAAAAGGATAGGATATGGTTAGAATTTGCGCACACCTTGTTAAGAATAATCGAAGAATAAAAGATCAACTTTTCGAATTTGATGAGGAATTTGAAATTTCTTCTTTTGAGCATTATGTTCAAGAAATATGCTATATTTTTGATATACCAAATCCCGTTACACTTGTTACGCATATTAAAAACTTTATTGTTTTTAATCACTGCACATATAAACCCGATGACTTTGTTGATAAAGTAAATTTTGATAAATTAGTTATTGAGAACGCAAGAAGTTAGTTTAGCTACTAACTTTTTTGTTTTTCAATCTGAATGTTTAACTTTATTTCGTGCAATCAATAAAATTTATGATGCAATATTGCATAAAAAGTGACCAAACTGAGCAAAATAAAATAAAAAATAGCGAGGTTTAAAATGTTAGGTTTATTTGCATTTATATTAATCATGGTTGGTGCAATTAATTGGTTTTGCATAGGATTATTACAATTTGACTTTGTTGCCGGATTATTTGGTTCTCAAGCAAGCATTTTCAGTAGAATCGCCTATGTGGCGGTTGGAATTTCAGCCATAATAATTCTATTTAATTTGATAAAAAATAAAGGAAAAGTTGTTTTTAATTTAACAAGATTAAAAACTAAATTTTCAAAGAAAAAAGAAGAATCCAAAGTTACCCAAAGTCAACCTGAAACAACACCTGCAACCGCAAAAAATGGTGCCATGGAAAGTGGCTCAGATATGGAAAACATCAAATCTCCCAATGCAACGACTCAAAATGATTTAAATATTCGATTTGAATCTCTTAAAAACCATATGGAATCTAGCAACGATATGGCGTACCCTAAAAGTAACGCACCTTCAACCCAAGCCATACGCAACAATGATAACCACACAAATGAATACTAAACTAAAAAATCACAAATAAATTTGTGATTTTTTATATGTTATTTAGGTGTCTTTTTAATTGATTTAATAAAAATTATGTTTATTAATACAAATGCGTTTATTATTAGGATAATTAAATAACTAAGTTGGTTTAGTTTTGTTTTAAAATTAACCACATTTATCATAAATTGTGTAATGCTTTTAATTTTTTATATAAGTCAAAATTAAAATTTTGTTCAACCTTCACTGCTTCAAGAAGATTAAATGATTGCACCTTATTATCTTTAACCCCAAGCGCTATTCCACTTTTTCCATTTAGTAAGCTTGTTACCGCTTCAATTCCAAATTGAATCGCCAAAATTCTATCATAAATACTTGGTGAACCACCTCTTTGAATATAACCCAAAACCGTACTTCTTGTTTCAAGGTTTAAATTTGTGTTTATCATTTTTTCAACATCTTTAACCGAAAAATCGCAATTCTCACTAATAACAACAACTGGGCTTTTAACACCATTATCTAAAGCGTGCTTAACATCGTGAACAATATCTTGCAAACTTGTGTTTAGTTCGGCACAAGCAAGCGAATGTGCTCCCGAGCCCAAAGCAGAATAAAGCGCAATATCACCACAATTTCTACCCATAACTTCAATAACAAATCCACGATTATTTGAAGAAATGCTTTGCATTATATCATCAATTGCTTTAACTGCATTATTCACTGCACTATCAAAACCAAGGCTTCTTTCAGTATAAAACAAATCATTATCAATCGTGCCAGGAATTGCAACAAGGCTAACACCCTTTAAAACTAAGTTACATGCACCATTAAGCGAGCCATTCCCACCTATCACAACTAACCCATCAATTTTATTCTTTTTTAAGTTATGCACCGCTTTATCAAGGCCTATTGGAGTTCTAAACTCTGGGCTTCTGCTCACTTTTAATATACTGCCACCTAGCCCATCGATATTATCAACCATTTCATTATTCAAAAATATAAAATCGTCATCAATTAAACCTTGAAATCCCCTTTGCACTCCAATTGGAATAATATTTCTAGCAGTGCAAGTATTAACAAACGCTTTAATGCAAGTGTTCATTCCTTGGCTATCTCCACCACTGCAAAGTATTGCTATTCTTTCCATATTTTCTCCTTATTTAATCACAATAAACTCAGGTTTTATAAAACACAAAAGTTCATTTTTTAAATTGTTGTTTGCATCAACTTTCACGTTTAATCTATATACTTTTCCCGTTGTTTCACATTTAACAACAACTGGTGATTTACCTTTATACGAACTTAATATATCTAAAACATTATCAAACATATTTTGGTTGGTCATATCAAATTTTAAATACATTGTTGGAATTTTTTCTTCTTCTTTTATTTCGTTTGGAAGCTCAACCTTTATGTTTGAATCGTTCCAAAGCGAAATACTATCACTCAACACGATTGGGGCTTCTCCTGCCCTAATACTCAACTTTCCGTGTACTTTTATAATGTTGTCCACTTTTATATCTTTTTTAACATTTGCATAAATTTTTGGAAACAACATAAGTTCAATTATGCCATACAAATCTTCCATCTTAACAAACGCCATTTCTTTGTTGTCTTTTTTGGTATATAAACTTTTAACTTCGGTTATGATGCCACCGCAAGTTGCTTCCATTCCATCTTTTAAAGTTTCTTGAGATTCCGATTCTTCGCCATCAGATTGCCCTATCTCTTCGTTCATTTCAACATCATCTTCTGAGTTTGACTGAATCATATCGCTAGTTAACGTGAAATTCTTAAATTCACCAGCATATTTGCTTAGTGGGTGCCCAGAAATATAAACGCCAACAACCTCTTTTTCTAATTTCAACTTAGCATGGTCATCATATTCGGGGATGTTTGGATATTCAACTTCATTTGATGAATCTTGCTTTAATAAATCGTCAAAAAGCCCTATTTGACCAGTCGCTCTAAATTTTCTATCTTTGGTTACCATCTCAATGATTTGGGAATAAACCCTCATCATTTGCGAACGCTTATATCCAAAACAATCAAACGCACCACTTAAAATCATACTTTCAATGCACCTTTTATTTATGCACATTCCATCTAACCTATCGATGAAATCATATAAACTTTTAAACTCGCCATTAGCTTCACGTTCTTTTATTATTTCGTTTATTACGCCAACACCAACACCTTTTAATCCAGCAAGTCCAAATCTAATTTTATTATCTTTAACACTAAAGAAGGTTTGGCTCTTATTTATATCAGGTGGCAAAACTTCAATTCCTTCTGATTTTGCATAAGTAACATAGTTTTTTAATTCATCTGAGTTTGAAATTCTATTATTTAAAACACTTGTTAAAAACTCTGGCTCATAATATGTTTTTAAATATGCTGTTTCATAAGTTACAACTGAATATGCGGCCGCGTGGGATTTATTAAACGCATAAGAAGCAAAACTTTCCATTTCACCCCATATTTTTTCAGCAACTTCTTGTTTAACTCCCCTTTTTATCGCACCATCAATTGCAGGCTTTCCGTTTTCAGCAGGTTTTCCAAATAGGAACACTGCTTTTTCTTTTTGCATTGCTTCAAGTTTTTTCTTGCCCATCATTCTTCGAACCATATCGGCCTGACCAAGCGTGTAGCCCGCCATATCTTGAACGATTCTCATAACTTGCTCTTGATAAACAATGCATCCATAGGTAACATTCAAAATAGGTTCCAAAATCGGATGATCAAACGTTACATCTTCTGGGTGATGCTTATTATGAACATATCTTGGAATACTATCCATTGGGCCTGGTCTGAATAACGACACACCCGCCACAATATCTTCTATGCCGGTTGGTTGAAGTTCTCTCATAAACTTTTGAAACCCGCCACTTTCAATTTGGAACACCGCTTTTGTGTTTCCAGTTGAAATCATTTTATAAACACCCGCATCATCGTAATTTGATTTTGAAAAATCAATTTCAACGCCATGGTTTTCTTTAACATATTGCAAACACTTTTGAATATCATTTAAGTTTCGAAGCCCTAAAAAGTCCATTTTTAAGTGCCCCAACCTTTCAATATCGGTCATAGAATATTGAGTGGTTAAATCATCTCCATTTCTGCTTAGTGGCATAAATTCAAACAAGTCTCCACAAGCGATAACAACACCACATGCATGGGTTGAACACTGCCTTGGGGCTCCCTCGATTTTCATAGCGATATCAACAACTCTTTTAACATCTGGGTTTGTGTTGTAAGCTTCAACTAAATCTGGCACAGCATACTCCACGCCAAAATCTTTGTCACCCTCTTTTGCTTGATAAAAACCAAAGCATTTCTTAATAACATCGTGGTGTTTTGCTGGAATATTTGGAATATTTTTAGTTATCTTGTCCATTTCGCTATATGGAACACCCAAAACTCTTCCAACATCTTTTATAGCATTTTTAGCAGCCATTGTTCCAAATGTTACTATTTTCACAACTTTATCTGCACCATATTTATCTCTAACATAGTCTATAACATCTTGCCTTCTATCATCGGCAAAGTCCACATCAAAATCGGGTGCGGTTACTCTTTCAGTGTGCAAAAATCTTTCAAAAAGTAGGTCAAATTTGAATGGATCAATATCGGTGATTCCAATTGCATATGCAACCACGCTTCCCGCTCCACTACCTCTTCCCGGCCCAACTGGAACGCCCATTGTTTTTGCAGCATTAATATAATCCCAAACCGTTAGAAAATATTGAGCGAACCCTTGTTTTATTATAACACCCAATTCTCTTTCAACTCTTTCACGAATAACATCTGTTACTTCACCATATCTTCTAATTAAGCCTTTTTCGGTTAACTCGCGAAGATAATCTTCAACCGATTTATTATCTGGTGGCATATATGGTGGAAACATATATAAATTTTTATCAATATTTTCTTCTTCAAACGAGAATGTGCATTTATCAGCAATTTCCAAAGTGGTTGCTAATGCATCTAGGTCGTTTGGGAAAACTTCTGCCATCTCATCGTATGTTTTTAAATAAAACTCATCGTTGGGAAATTTTAATCTATTAGGATCATTAATAGTTTTACCCATCTGAACACACATCAAAACATCTTGCACTTCTGCATCTTCACGATTAATATAGTGCACATCGTTTGTTGCAACTGTTTTGATATTATACTTTTTCGCAAATTCTTTAAGCATTTTATTAACTTCGATTTGCTCTTCTAAATGTTGATTTTGAAGTTCAATATAGTAATCATCTTTAAATATGCTATGATACCATTTAACTGTGTTTTCTGCCTCTTCATATTCACCGTGCAAAATTTGTTGTTGAACTTCACTTGCAAGGCAGGCACTTAAGCAAATTAAACCTTCACTATACTTCTCAATAGCTGAATGGTCAATTCTTGGCTTATAATAAAATCCATCTCTAAAAGCAATAGTATTTAATTTGCAAAGATTATGATAACCCACTTTGTTTTTTGCAAGCAGAATTAAGTGATTATTTTTGCTTTTACCAGTTTTAACATTTAAATCTTCTGCAACATAAAACTCCGTGCCTATTATCGCTTTAAGATTTAAACCGGGGTTTTTCTTATTCATATCTTTAACAGCATCATATAAAGTAACCGCACCATACATATTACCGTGATCGGTTATCGCAACAGCTGGCATATTACGTTCTTTACATTCTTTCACAAGTTTTTCAATTCTTGCAATTCCATCAAGCAAACTATATTCTGTGTGAACATGCAAGTGTACAAATTGATTCATTTTTTCCTCCTAGTAACTTAAGATACTTACCACATCTGAATTTTAAGCTTATCCTTTTGAATTTTGTCCGCAATGGCAATTATCTTGGCAAACCTATGATTTATCCCACTTTTTGTTACTGGTTTTGAGCATAGTTTTGTTAAATTATCTAAGCTTTCATCTGGGTTCGCAAGCCTTATCAAACACAATTCCGACAAATTCTCATCTAAGGCCTCTATTCCCATATTTTCTTGAATAACTTTTATTGCGTTAAGTTGCTTAACGCTCGCATTTATCGTTTTTGTTAGATTTGCATTCAAGCAGTTATTTTGACGATTAACGCTATTTCTTAAATCCCTTATTGTTGCTTCATTTTGAAGTTCTAAAACCGCCTTGCTTGCTCCCACCAATGCAAGAGTATCGCATATTTGCTGGTAATCCTTGATATACACAAGCCTAACACCTTTTCTCAATGTTGTTTTGGCGTGAATTTCAAAATACTCAAGTAGTTTAATCAAATCAAATGCCAAACTATCAAAACCCAACACAAATTCTAAGTGATATCCACTATTCTTCTTTTCTTCATTCGAGTATTTCTTTATAACAATATTACTGGTGGCAGAGCTAACAAACGCTCCCATAATATATGCCCTTTTGCAACACTCATCGGCAACAATAAAATCTGATATCCCGTTATTCACAACCCTATCACTGCCATCTAATTGAAAAATTCCAAGGTCCACCAAAATTCTATCGGTTATATCATATGGCAACGTGATTTTAAATCTATCATTTTTACTCGCATTTGAATCTTCAATTAATGCAAATTCACATTCCTCACCATAGTACTGTTTTATTATTTCGTTAACCTTACTATATAAGTTTTTCAATTCGGTAAAAACTTCAACAACCTTATGACCGTTTTCACTTATGTTGATCTGCCCCGAACATTTAATTATTGCGCTCAAAAAAGCAATCGCACAGCAATCATTTTCAATATTAATTTTTAAAACTTCATTTCTAGCTTCTGATGAAAACGACATTTTTACCTCAACTTATTTTATCACTCAAACCTTTTTGCAAATGTTGGAAGTTTGTTTATATTCGCAACAAGGTCTTCTGGTATGTTATTCTTTTCTATTATGTTTATCCCTTTATGGCAATCTGCCACTCTTTCGGCATTATGAGCATCTGAATTCACAATAAACTGACAACCCATATCAACCAATGTTTTAATTTCTTCTTTGGTTAAACAATTTTTCCTTCCATTTAACTCAATATATATTCCAAGCCTTTTAGCAACTTCTCCAACTTTAGCAACATCAACCTTACAAGCATAGTTCAAGTGAGCAAGAATATTAATGTTATTATTTTCCATTGCTTTAATATAACTTTCCGTATTTCTCTGAATTTGCTTTTTACTCGTGTTTCTTAACTTCAAGTGTTTGAAAAATTTAACAAACGGAAAAGGCTTGGTGAAAAATTTGCAACTTTTATGAGCTCCAAGAACCACATAGTCAAGCGACTTTTGGATACTTAGCGGAACATCAATTTCGCCTTTATCTGATATCAAGTTCGCTTCTATCCCCATTAGAACTCTAATAGGATGGCTTGCATTAATAGCATTAACTTCATCTTGGATTTTAGGCAAGTCCTTTTTTGATATTCCATATTGATGATAAAACGCGTGCTCCGTTGAACCAATTTGCTTTAATCCTTTTATTAACCCAACCTGTGCATTATCTTTAATCGTGCTAACAGCATCTTTTGAAAATTTACTATGCACATGATAATCACCTAAAATCATTTTTCCTCTCCTATCACTTTTATTTCTGTTTCTAAATTTATATCCTTATTGACCTTAACGTACTTTTTGATAAAGTCTATCAAAACCATAACATCATTAAATGTTGCGTTATTATAGTTCTCTATAAAATTTGCGTGCTTTTCGCTTATTTTCGCTCCGCCACAAGAAAAACTTTTTAATCCTAGCTCATCTATTATTTTACCTGCAGATTCATTCCCAACTTTCTTAAATATTGAACCCGCATTAAAAGTGTTTAGTGGTTGACTTTCTCTTCTCTTTTTCATAGTTGCTAGGGCAATTTCAAATAAGTTAACATTAACAACTTTCTTTAAATCAAACTCCACCTCTAAGATTATTACATTCGTTAACTTTTGAAAAACGCTTTTCCTATAGCCAAACTCACAATCAGCATTTGAAAATTCTTTTATTTTTCCATCAACCATTGCAAGAACTGATTTAACCACCCCTGCCATTTCAAACGAGTACGCCGATGCATTCATATAAACTGCTCCGCCAATAGTTCCCGGAATTCCAAAACCCTCTTCCATTCCTTGCAAATTGTTTTTACACGCAACGGAGATAATCTTATTTAGTAACGCACCAGACCTTGCAATTATTAAATTATCGTGAATTTCAAAATTAGAAAATTCATTTCCAATTTTAATAACAGCACCCTCAAAACCCTTATCTGAAATCAAAACATTGGTGCAATTCCCCAACACAACATATGGAATTTTCAAATCACTCAAAAGATGATAAACCTTAATAAAATGCTCTAGATTTGAAGGTTCAATTAAAATTTTAGCCTTTCCACCAATTTTAAAACTTGTGATGCTTTTCATTTCAAAATTTGTTTTAAATTTCAAGCCATAAATTTTCTTTAAAGCATTTTTTAATTTTAACATCTTAACAAACATATTTTAACCCATAAAAATTATTTTTTCAATCTAAATTTTGCAATTACATAAATATTATTTATTATATATAAATAATGCATTATAGTTACACATCATAATATTTATATAAACAAATAAAATTAAAAATTTAAATCTTCTTTTGAATTATTATGCCAAAGCACATTAAAATGTTAAAAAAGCAACTAGCAAAAGTTAGTTGCTTAAGTTTTACCAATGAAAATTTTAATCATTATGAAAATATTCATAAATATTTTTAGCGAGTTTCATTCCAATTCCATCAACTTGCATAAGTTCACTTAAGTTCGCTTGCTTTATTTTATCAATACTCTTGAAATGTTTAATAAGCTCAATTGACTTCTTTTTAGATATAAGTGGAATATTTTCAAGAGCACTTGTTAAGTTTTTCTTTTGCCTTAAAGACCTCTGGAAAGTGATTGCAAATCTATGGCTTTCATCTCTAACATTTTGAAGCAATTTCAAAGCATTCTCTCGTTTGCTTATAATGATTGGGATGTTTGAGTCTGGCTTATAAACCTCTTCTAGCCTTTTTGCTAGAGATGCAATATCACAATCGAAATCAAATTCTTTAAGCACATTATTTGCATAGCCTAACTGACCTATTCCCCCATCAATTAAAATTAGATTCGGTCGCTTTGAAAAACTAACATCTCTACCTAGATTATATTCGTGAATTCTTCTTGTTATTACTTGGCGCATCGAATCAAAATCGTTTTGACCATTTCTATCAATTTTGAATTTTCTATAGTGCTTTTTATTTGGAACACCTTGCTCAAACACAACCATACTTGCAACTGTGTTTGTTCCTTGCAAGTTGCTTATATCGTAGCCTTCAATTCTAACAGGCAAATATCTTAAATTCAATTTGTTTTTTAAATCTTCAAGCGTGTTTTCAATTGCTATTCTTTTTCTTTCACTTTTTTCTATGCTTTTATCATAGTATTCTTTAGCATTATCGAAAGCCACATCTAACAGCTTTTTCTTAATTCCTATTTTAGAAACACTAACATTAACCTTGCTATTAAATTTGTTTTGAAGATAACATTCAAGTAGGTTTTTGTCACAATCTTGCACGATAATGTCAGTAGGTATATGGTTCTCTGCCATATAGTATTGAATAATGAAATTTAAATAAGAATCATTATTCTCACTAACATCATCTAATTTGAAGTTAGAAACACCAACCGTTTTCCCTCCACGAACGATTAATACACTCACAACTTTTTCATTATTTCGCTCAAACATTGCAAACGCATCTAAGTCGATTAACCTGGTTAGCTCAGTTAAAATAAGTGAATTCAAATATTCAATTTGCTTTAAGTCATCTCTATATTCCATAGCCTTTTCATACTGCTGTAAACTAGAGCACACTTTCATTTTGTTTTCCAAAACTCTTTTTGCGTAGGACAAATCTCCATTAAGAAAATCAACAACTCTATCAACCTCTTTCCTATACTCTTCTGCATTCACCTTCCCAGTGCAAGGCGCTAAGCAATTTTCGATGTGATATTGTAAACACTCTCTATCTAGTTTTTTATTGTCTAGATTATAATTGCAATCTCTTAGTTTGAATGTGTTGTTTATGATTTGATAAAGAGAATTTATATTTATTTTGGCAAAATATGGACCATAATAACTCGCCCCATCATTTTTAACCTTTCTAACAATCTCAACTCTTGGATATTTTTCTTTTTTATTAATTCTAATATAAGGAAACGCTTTTCCATCTTTTAGTAATATATTATAAAACGGTTGGTGAAGGTGAATTAAATTACTCTCAAGCGTTAGAGCATCAAGTTCAGTTTTCACAACAATATACTCAAAGTCAAAAATATGCTCAACCATTTGCTTAACTTTCTCTGGTTTATCGGTGTTTATAAAATACGAACTTACTCTATTTTTTAAATTCTTAGCCTTGCCGATATAAATAATATTATTATTTTCATCAAGCATTTTATACACGCCAGGGCAAGTTGGTAAATCATACACCTTTTGTTTTATTTTTTTTCTTATATCTTCTCTCATATTTTTATTATATCACTTATTGTTTAAATTACAAGCAGTTAAAAACAAAAATTTTCTCCATAAAATTTTAATTAATAAAACATTTTCGTAAAAATTAAAACTATCATTAAATAAAAAAATTTAACTTTAAAAATAAACTACTTCTAAGCTAAACAACTAAATATTAAACAGTTAAAAATTTAGTATCAAAATTTAAAAAATGTTTGCTAGTTAAAAAACTGCAAACAATAATTAATTTTTATTGTTAAGTTTAGAGCAAGCCTAGTTTGCAAGCAAATAATCAACACCGCTTGAAATAATATCATTAACACTATCATTTATTATTTTATAGTACATAATTTTACCAAACCTTGTGCAATCAACAATTCCAGAAGCCTTTAAGAGTTTCAACTGATGACTAACCGTTGTTTGATTCAAATTTAATACTATAGATAAGTCGTTAACACACATCTCCGTAACACACAGTGCTGTTATAATTTTAACCCGTGTGGGATCAGAAAACGAGTTAAAAAATTCAGCAATTTTTTTAAGAGTGTTATCCTTTGGCATATAGTCTTTTAGCATATCATAGTTTTTATTATTTAATAATAGTATTTCTCCCATTTTCACTTCTCCCTTTCAATCCAAACCTTAACTTATTAAAGCATTTGCTCTAATTCATTTTAAATATCTAAATACATAAACTCTCTTTAAATGTTTAAACTCACATTATCATTCAGGCCTATTAATTTTTTAGCAACTATATTTATGTAATCTATTTAACAATCGCTATTATACAACTTTTCATTTTTAACTTCAAATAATCACAATTTCTAATTCTAAAACATATTAAATATTATTGATGAATTTTGGAACATTTTGTTAAATTCGAGAGGATAATTTTATGAACAACACAAATAACATATTATTAGTTTTACTATTATCAATACTTGCTTCTGCAAGCGAAACCGACTTAAACACCAACACCAACTTTTTAATATTGTTACTTTTGATTTTAACAGCTTTAGATAACTCCACAAACAACTCAACATGCGGGCTTAATCCTTGCAATTGTATGAATTGTTCTTTCTAAGGAGTTGTCAGTAATATATATGTTATTGTCAAATACTTGCAATAATTAACCATTTTCCTATTAGATTTGTAACAACTTTTGCCAAAACGCTAATAAAAAAAG
>CAKVOF010000018.1 GCA_934778125.1 uncultured Clostridia bacterium | reverse complement strand
CCATTCATTATGGCATTTGGTTTAGGTTTAAGGTCCGTTATAGGTGGAAAACATTCAAAAGATGACAGTTTCGGACTTATTGCTTTAGCATCTGCAGGTCCTATTTTATCTGTTATGATTCTTAGCATATTCGTTAAAGGCGATCCAACAATTGCAACATCAACCACAGCCACATCAACATGGGCAAATATGATGCCCGATATTTTCTCTCATCTACTTGAGAATTTAAAAGATATCTTAATCGTTATTCTCCCTATTGCAGCTATTTTCATTTTCTACCAATTAACAATTATAAAACTACCAAAAGTTGCTATTATAAAAATTGCTATAGGTTTAGTTTATACATACATTGGAATCGTTATATTCCTAACTGGAATCAGCAGTGCATACCTTCCGCTTGCATCTGAAATCGGAAAACAAATAATTGAGAACGGTCAAAAATGGATTCTTCTTCCATTAAGTTTGGTGTTGGGTTACTTCATTATTGCAGCTGAGCCCGCTGTCCAAGTTTTAAAAAAGCAAGTTGAAGAAATCACCGATGGTGCTATAAAACAAAAAACAATACTTATAGCAATGTCTATTGGTGTTGCATTCTCTGTGTTTTTAGCAATGCTAAAAACTCTCTACAATATTCCATTTATGGCTATAATTTTGCCATTATATGCCATATCAATTGGATTGTCTTTCTACAACTCAAAAATTCTTTCTGCTATTGCTTTTGATGCTGGCGGAACAGCAACTGGTGCAATGGCGGTGTCGTTTATTTTACCGCTAATTAGTGGAGTTTCATCTGCTCTTGGCCAAGATCCTTTAACTAGTGCATTTGGAACGATTGCTTTAATTGCAATAGTTCCCGTGTTGTCACTTCAAATCTTAGGCTTCTTCCATAAAAGAGCTGAAGTTAGAATTAACAAACGCGAAACTAAAGCCACTAAATCTCAAATTGAAATTATCGATTTTAATTATGATGAGGAGGATTAATTATGAAAAAGAAACAAAAAATGGCATCTCCTTTAAATATTTTGATTTGCATAGTTGACCGTGGCAAAGGCGACAAAGTTTCTGAAACGCTTAGAATGAATGGTTGCTCACACACTCTTATAACCCACGGAACAGGAACTGCTGCAAAATCTAGTACTGGAGACTTCTTTGGATTTGGAATAATTGAAAGAGAAGTTGTTATGAGCATTGTTGACACTTCTAAACTTGACCATGTTACAGATATTTTAACTGATATGTTTGACTTAAATTCACCCCACACTGGCATACTTATTGCATTGCCTCTTAGCAGTGCAACTAGCAATTTGCTTGATATGATGGGAATTAATTATTAAGGAGTAAATTGAATGAAAAACGAATATGATTTAATTGTTACAATCATCAATAGAGGTTATGCAGATTATGTTATAGATGCGGCAAGAGAAGCTGGAGCATCTGGCGGAACGATAATTTTCGCAAGAGGCTCATATGGAAATAATGAAACTGATAAATTTTTAGGCGTTTCAATCCAACCTGAAAAGGAAGCTGTTTTAACTCTTGTTAAACACGAAGAAAAAAATAGAATTATGAAATATATAAGCGAAAAAAGCAACTTAGATGAAAAAGGTCATGGCATATGCTTTTCATTGCCTGCATCAAAAGTTGTTGGAATTTCTAAAATTAACGAACAAAAAGTTGAAGAAAAAACAAACAATGAAAGCGATAAATAATTTAATTTTATGTTCATCTTGTTTCGTGAATAAATTGAATTAAAAATAGAAAATAATATTATATATTCTATAAAAAGGAAGAAAGATGGGAAACGAATCTTTAAAAAACATTGCAAGCAAATTAGAAAGCCTTAAAAAAGGCAAAAAAGTTGCCGAGGTTCAAGATAGCAAAAAGCAAAATCCAGTGCTTGAAAACACAACCCTATCCCCTACCGAAAATACCGATCTTGCCATAAATGCTACTAATGCAGAACCTGAAAACTTAACTTTGTCCACCCTACACGAAAAAGAAAAACCAACTGAGTTGGTTTTAAGTAAAGTTGGTGTTGATAATGCTGAAATTAGAGGTTTAATTGATGATGCAAACGCTGGCGATATTGGTGCATTAACCGACTTAGGTATATACTATCTAACAGGTACTAATGTTGAAAAAGACACCACTCTTGCTAAAAAGATTTTTGAAAAAGCATCTAGTGAAAATGATGCAAGAGCGTATTTTGGTTTGGGACTAATTTATGAACACGGATACAACGTTGAATCGGATTACTATAAAGCGCTAGAATGCTATGAAAAAGGCTCTGAATTAGGCAGTGATGAATGCACTTATAAAGCTGGATTATTTTACTTAAATGCATATGGAACAAACCAAAATTTTGAAAAAGCTTTCAAATTTTTTGAACTAGGAGCAAAGAGCAATCACTCTAACTGCATATTTGCATTAGGCGAAATGTATGAAAATGGTGCATATGTTAAGCAAAACGATAAAATTGCTTTAAGATACTACAATGAAGCCGCAAGCATGGGAAATGAGTTAGCTTTGTGTGTTTTAGCAGAAAAATATGTGCAAGGCGTTGATGTGGACAAAGATATTGCAAAAGCTATTGAATATTTAAATGAAGCCAATAAAAACAATGACAATGTTGATGCAATATTTTTGTTAGGCGTTATATATTCAACCGAAGAATCTGTTGTTAATATCGAAAAAGCCCTCTCATATTTTAGAAAAGCAAGTGACCTAGGTAATGATAAAGCATCTTATTCCCTTGCGATATTATACCGTGATGGTATTGGCGTTGAACAAAACATGTTAATTAGTAGGAAATACTATAAAGCTGCAATTGACCAAGGCAACGTGAATGCAAAAATTGAAATGAATTATTTTAAAAGAAATCCAGATGGTAAATGGTATTTTGACCAGAAAGACTATGAAAATAATGCTGAAAAAGCTTTAGATAACTACTATAATGGACTTGATATTGAAGATGATGATGAGAATGAAGAGATCATTAATTCAAATGATTCCACTCAAAACCCAGCACCCAAGAAAAATGAGAATATTGATGATAAACCTGAAAGTCAGCAAGAAACATCAACTAACAATTCTAATGAAAATTCATATAACCATGATGATCATTTCAGAAACTTATATGAAGCGGAAACAATATCTTTAGATGATATTGAGCTTCCAAAAGAGTTTGATGATTTAATTAAGCCAACTGATATTAATGATAAAAAATAGCAACTTAATATTGCTATTTTTTTTACCTAATCATTATTTTTTAACTCATTATAGCAGTCAAAACACAATGCTTCATATGTGCCATTACTCCCCAAAACTATTTCATCTCCATCAGTAACTAACTTACCGTTTGAATCAAACCTTGCATTCACATTGGCCTTCTTTCCGCATCTACAAATTGATTTTAATTCTTGGAGCGAATCTGAAATCTCAACCAATCTTTTGGAACCTTCAAATAATTCTGTTTTAAAATTTGTTAAAAGTCCATAACATAGAACTGGGACATAATTTGAAACTTCTTTCAATTGTTCCACTTGTTTTTTAGTTAAAAATTGAGCTTCATCAACTATCACAACGCAATTGTTTGTTAGAAAATTTTTTGATTTTATAAATTTAAATAGGTTAGTTTTGCTTGAAAATGTTTCACACTTCGCAGAAAGCCCTATTCTACTTTTAACAACTATTTCATCTTCTTCTAAATCTCTAACATCTATATCAGACTTCATAAGAAGAACATTAAATCCACGCTCTTCATAGTTAAACTTACACATTAATGCTTGGGCGGATTTTGAACTACCCATAACACCGTACTTAAAATACAATTTAGCCATATATATACCTCAAATTAAAGTATATCACTTGAAGTAAAAACTTCAAAACAATAACGATAAAAGTTTAAAAGTATTTTTTATGGGCTAAAATTTATTATGAATGAAATTTTAAAATTATCAATTCTATCGTTCGGCTCAGTTGTTGCCTTATTTTTTATTTCAAAATTGCTTGGCAAAAAACAAATTGCACAATTGGAATTCATTGATTATGTTATTGGAATTTCAATTGGCTCCGTTGCATCGGATATGGCAACCGATATTGATGGGAAACCATTTTACTATTATTTAATAAGCTTATCAATTTTTTTCTTTTTCGATATATTAATCACAATACTTGGAAGAAAAGGACCATTTCTAAAAAGGTTCCTAAAAGGAAGACCAAATATTGTTATATATGAAGGAAAAGTTGATTTTAAGCAACTCAAAAAAAGCAAACTCGATATAAACGATTTGCTTGAATTTTGCAGGGACAAAGGATACTTCAACTTAAATGAAATAGCATATGCTATTTTTGAATCAAATGGGAAATTGAGCATAATGCCTAAAAGTGATTATCAAGAACCAAAGCTAAAAGATTTATCCATTCAAACAAACGAGTCATCACTCCCAAACTACTTAGTTGTTGATGGACATATCTCTTTTTCTAGTTTAAAAAATATTGGGAAAGATAAAGAATGGCTATTGAAAGAACTTCAAATAACAAATAAAGAATTGAAAAAAATTATTGTTGCATCTTATGATGAAAACACTAAAAAAATAGATTGCCAATTTAAATAAACAAAAACTTTCTTAACAATAAATTGAGAAAGCTTTTCTATTATAAGTATATAATACTATGCAATATTGATGCGAAATTTGTCAAAATGTAATAGGTTTTTGTCAATAATTACCAATGCCCTGATTATATACGCATAATAATTGCAAATATTCAAAAATTAATATTGCAAATAAAATAATGCAAATATTAATTAAATGGAGATTATTATGAAGAAATTAAATAAAATAATTACTATGTTTATACTAGTAATTTGTGGATTAACGCTTGCTTTAAGCATTAATAAAAGCCATCTTCCTTTTTCACATTCATTAGAGCTTTTACCTAACGATAATAGCCAAGAAGTTATCACTATCACTGATTACGACAAGTTTAATAATGATGAAATATCACAAGAAGAATTGTTATCTAGCTCACGTGAAGAAGAAAACAATATCATTAACATTAATGATGAAAGCGAACTTGATGACACCATAAACAATTCAATAGATGATGCTTTAGAAACTGATCAATCAAATCAAGCTAACAACACAATTAGCATTATCGATGTTGATGATGAAGGAGCAACAAAAGAAACAATAATTTTCAACAACAATATTGAAGATGACACAACTATTGAAATTGAAGAAAGAGATTTAACCGATGAAGAAATAAATGTTAAAAATCTTGACACCTACAACAATGACAAAAAAATTCAAACAGAAGACTTAAATAATGATGAAATTATAGTCAAACCAGATGGGAACTACCACCCTCAAAATATCAATGAACAACCCAAACTTAATATAAACTCGAGCGAAATCTATAATGAAAACATTTCACCTGAACAAACAACAAGTCAACCCGCTAATGTTGACACTTTAGAGTTCGATAAAAAATTCATAAATAATAGGCGCGTCCACGCGCAAGGCCTAAAGGCTGAAAAAACATCATCTTTCAATGAATATTCAATTAACACATTAGAGATTGAAACTAGTCGCTTAAACGCCAGCCAAAATTATGAATTAGAAATTGTTAGCGAAGGTATAATAAATGTTTTACCAGATAATGCCGAAGTGTTTATTGAGATCAATTATATTGATATGGTAGAAAAAGTTTGCAAAGACAATGCACAAACTTTACTTGATAACACAAAAACATATTTAGAAAGCGTTGGTATCACCGATAATAACATTAATATTTACAGTAACAATATTTACCCTGTTTATAGAGTTAATAACGCATTCAAATCAAATATTTACTTTTCTATCAAGGTTAGTGATTTAAACAATCTAGAATCAATTCTAGATGGCCTTGAAAACGACTATGTTAAAGTTTCAAGCATTAACTACTGCGCTTCAAATAGCGAAGAACTTTGCAACAAAGCTTTGGCAGTTTCAATTGAAAATGCATTCACTAAAGCAACTGAAATATCTGGTTCTGAAAACTTAACACTTATTAAAGCAGAAGAGGAATATTGCTTTGGTCCATGCCAAATGTATAGAGATTATTGTAGAAGTTGCATAAGCGATGACATATCAACACCAATTGAAATCACTTCAAGTGCTAGAGTTACTTTTATTGTAAACAAGTAATATATAATTTCATCTAATAATAGCAATCAGTTTTGCAATCTATGTTATATTATCTTTAATTCCATTCTAAACAAAAAGAAAGCCAAATTTTTTAGGATTTCTTTTTGTTTAGGTGTTTAACATTTTCAAGAATATTGGCAAACTTTTATAACAAAAATTTGACTTTCTTCTAATTTGGCGGAAGGGACAGGATTTGAACCTGCGGAAACATTACTGCTCCACCGCATTTCGAGTGCGGCTCTTTCAACCACTCAGACACCCTTCCATAGCACTTCTCATATCTTAACAAATAATTTAATAATTGTAAAGAGTTTGTTGGTTGTTTGAGGTAAATGTTGCGTGTTTGAATTTGTTATTTGTTACAAATCTATCTGAAACTTATGAACATAAAGCGTTTGGAGGCTTTTTGCGTATAGCAAAAATGCTTGGAGTGAAACTCCAAGCATAAGTGCGTTTAGCACTGCTTTCATACCCCTTGACTCTAAGCGCCAAAATTGGATTATTCTTATATATCAAGACCTTTTGAATCAAAACAAAACTATCAGTTTTCATCATTTAATTTTAGCATAACTGAGCCTTGCTTTGCCCTACAAAGCGGACATTCTTGCCACGCTTCTTTAGCTGTTGCTTCATAACCACAATCAGCACATTTCCATTTAACAGGCTTTGACTTTTTATACAATGTTTTAGTTTTTAATTGTTTGTATAAGTCTTTAAAAAGTTTCATATGGCAATTTTCAACTTGAATAACATCTTCATATAATTTGGCAATATCTTCAAAGCCTTCCTCTCTTGCTGTTTGCATATATTGAGGGTAAATTTTAGTTGCCTCAAATTGTTCATCTTCAGAAGCCAACTTTAAATTTTCTAATAAATCCCATCTTTCTTTATATGGATAACCCGAGCATACTTCTATATTTTTTAATTCTTCATTAGTGTTCTCTTGCAAAAGTGTGTAAAACATTCTTGCATGATTAAACTCGTTAAACACAACTTTATCAATTATTTCTGCCATTGTTTTATAGCCTTCATTTCTTGCACCATACTCAATAAACTTATATCTTATATAGGCTTGACTTTCTCCTGCAAAAGTTTTTGCTAAATTCTCATATGTTTTGCTATCTTTTAAATTCATAACTATCTCCTTAACTTTTACTATTTTTGACTATTTTTTAATAAATATACTTTAACAATATATTTTTATAGTGACATTTCTTATTTTTTTTGCTAGAATAAAAAAGGTGATTTATATGAATAAAATAAAAAAAGAAATTATATTTAAATTTATCTTATCAATAGTATTAACTATTGCGTTGCTTGCTGGCATATTTGGCATTATCTTTGGTGCAACAAAGCCTTTAACCGCTTTGCTTGTTGTGGGTATTATTGGAGTGGTTTTAGGTTTTTATGGAATGCCAATAGCGTGGATTCAATTTGCTGAAAAAAAATCTTTAAAAAACTTTTTATCATTAATAGTTGAAGAAAAAATAACTAAAGTTAATGAACTTGCAACTCAAGCAAACACGAATGAAAATGATATTATAAATAAGATCAACTTATTAATTCAAGGCGGATACTTGAAGGGGTTTTTATTTAAAGATAAAACTGAACTAGTTGTTAATAAAAACACTTTATCAGATGACAATTCAAGCACTAAATGCCCTAACTGCTCAAGCAATATGTTTGAAAAAGATGGTAGATTCGTTTGTGAATATTGTGGTTATGTTGAAAGAAGAAAACAACAACCAATTCATAAATAAGTGTATATGCATATTCCTAACTTAAAATTTATTACTACTATAAAACTTCATATTTTTAAAAATTATTATCGTTTATTATTCTTAATTGAACGACTATTAAAAATCTAAACACCTATGATAACAGTCCATAAGGAGAGTTAAATGGCTTGCACTTTAATGCATATGGCAATTGGCAAGAGATACTGCGAAAAACACCCCGATGAAGATTATAAAGATTTCCTATTAGGCTCTAATTTACCCGATATGACCGCTGATAAAAACACAACTCATTTTGGTAACACTATGCGAGGGTTAACTTATTTAGAATATGCTAAAAGAAAAATCGACTTAGATGCTGTTGTGGAAAAAATCCCATTAAATTCTAGCTTAAATCGCGGGATATTCTTACATTTAATTTCTGATTATGTGTTTTTCAACGACATCAGATTGAAAATTGATAAAGAACGAATTAAAACAACTTTAGTTCGAGATATGGCTCACGACTCAGACTTAGACTATAACTATTTTTCTGAATTAATTTTGTCTAAATACAATATTGACTTCAATGATGTACCTCAATATATGCGAAAATTTATATCAAAACCTGAAAACGATCATGCCATTTTCTACGATGAAAATGAAGTGTTTAACTATATTGAAAAAATGAGCGATTTTAATCTTGAAAAAGTGCGCGATGCAATAATTAACAAACACTATGAAGTGTTTGATATTAAGTGGTGCTAAATCAAAATAAAAAAATCAACAATTTTGAAGTGAACCCCGTAGGTGTCACTTCATTTTTTTGTTGATTTTTTTATTATATACCAAAATACTAATTTTTAGAATCTTTTTCAGATTCTATATTATCTTTATGTTTTTTACTTTCTTCCAGCACGTATTTAAACATTTCTTCCATTTTATCCATACACTTATCAATTTTAAAATCTTCCATAAACTTAACATATTTTTTGCTTTGTTTTGCTTTTTCTTCTGGGTGCTCAATCCAATAATCAATCTTTTTAGCTAAGTCTTTTGGGTCTCCATGTTTAAACAAATTCCTTTCATCTAAAGCAAATTGACTCAGTGCAGCATTTGAACTATTAGATAAAACGGGAACCAAGCCACAACTGATCGCTTCCATACAACCTATGCCTTCGATTTCAACATCACTAGCGTGAACATATAAATCACAATAGTTTATGGTTTCAATAAGTTGGTCTTTATTTAAGAAAACAAAAATCGGTTTATTTGGAAGTTTTGATCCTATTTTTTCCAACTTCTTTTTCTTTGGTCCATTGCCTGCTAATATCACTTGGATTTTATCCTTATATTTGCTATATTTAACAGCATTCAACAGAACATCTTGCCTCTTTTCAGCACTATATCTACCACTCAACATAATGCAAAACTTATCTTTCAACTCAGCTGGTTTTTCTGATTTTGTTGGCACAAACTCATCTCTAACCCCATTAGAAATAACAAAATTTTTTGTTTTATAATGATTTTCTACTAGTTTATCGGCGATAAACTTGCTTGGACAATGTACATATAGGGCTTTATGATAAAAGTTTTTGTTAAAAATTTTATAAATCATATTATTTATAAATTTTGCTTTTTGCAAAAAGAAATGGCTCGTTATGTTTTCAGGTTGACAATGGAATGCTGTTGTAAAAGGAATATTGTGTTCCAAACACATTTTCATTCCACATTTACTCATCTTGAAAGGTAGTAAGAAATGCACAACATCAGCATCTTTAATTGCATTCCAAATAGTTTGTTTTTCAGGCTTGCCTAACTTAACTCCATTAACATTTTCAACATAGTTATTGAAAGGTCCAAAATTTCTTGGTTCAACAGTGTAATAATTTTTATCATCCGACTTATA
Organism: uncultured Clostridia bacterium; assembly: GCA_934778125.1. Taxonomy (GTDB): domain Bacteria; phylum Bacillota; class Clostridia; order Christensenellales; family UBA1242; genus UBA11490. Next base: position 13,770 of record CAKVOF010000018.1, on the reverse strand, counting down.
TGTTGAAACTATTTTAACCTCGTGGCCTCTCTTTTTCATATTTTCAATTAACCTAAACGCCGTAGCACTTGTGCCGTTATTTGTTTGACCAAACACATCAGCAACTATTGTTATTTTCATCTCACTTTCCCCTAACACTTTTTAAATATTTAATAATTCTTTCCACTATCGGTATAAAATTGTAGCATTTATAAAAAGTTTATGTCAATTAATTATTTGTTTTTAGATATAATTATCAACATTATGATAATAAGTTGTATTTTTTTGAATAAAAATCTTGAAAACTTATAAAATTTATGATAAACTTTACAAGTTTTTATTAGTATTTTAAAAATATATATATTTTTATATATAAAAAGAGGAAAATTATGGAAGATAAAAAAATTAGAAATGTTGCAATTATTGCCCACGTTGACCACGGAAAAACAAGCCTTGTTAATGAAATGCTTAAGCAAGGCGGAATTTTTAGAGAAAATCAAGAAGTTGCCGATAGAGTTATGGATAGCAACGCACTTGAGCGTGAGCGCGGAATAACAATCCTTAGCAAAAATACTGCTGTTAGATTTAAAGATGTTAAAATTAACGTTATCGACACCCCAGGACACGCAGACTTTGGTGGCGAAGTTGAAAGAATTCTAAAAATGGTAGATGGCGTTTTGCTTGTTGTTGATGCATTTGAAGGTCCGATGCCTCAAACCCGTTTTGTTTTGCAAAAAGCTTTGGAATTGAATCATAAGGTAATTGTTGTTATAAATAAAATCGATAAAAAAGATGCTAGAATCAAAGAAGTTATTGATGAAGTATTAGACTTATTCTTAGAACTTGATGCCAACGAAGACCAATTAAATAGTCCATTTGTTTTTGCTTCAAGCAGGCTTGGAATTGCATCAACCGATCCAGACACTTTAGGAACAGACTTCACTCCACTATTTGAAACTATTGTTAACTATATTGATGCCCCTAAAAACCGTGATGATGAACCTTTCTCAATGCTTGTTAGTTCAGCCGAACAAAACGATTACCTTGGAAAACTGGCAGTTGGTAAAATTGAAAGTGGCGTTGTTAAAATCGGTCAAAATATTGCAATTACTAACTATCATGATGACACACAAAAACCAGCATTCAAAGTTACTAATATCTTTGTGTTTGATGGATTAAAGCGTATTCCCGTTGAAAGTGCAGGTTCAGGAGATATTGTTTGCGTTTCAGGAAGTGAACTCGTTACTATTGGAGACACTATTTCAGATTTTAACCACCCAACAACTATTCCATTTGTTAAGATTAGTGAACCTAGTATGGAAATGACATTTATGGTAAACAACAGCCCATTTTGTGGAAAAGAAGGCAAATATTCTACTAGCAGACATTTGCGTGATAGGCTTATGAAAGAAGCCACAAAGGACTTAAGTTTGAAAGTTTTCGATACTGAAAACGCTGATAGTTTCAAAGTTTTAGGAAGAGGCGAAATGCATATTTCAATACTAATCGAAAATATGAGGCGTGATGGCTATGAATTCCAAGTTGGAATGCCTAAGGTTATTATGAAAGAAATTGATGGCGTTCAATGTGAACCGATTGAAAGATTATTTGTTGATGTCCCTGCAGATTGTGCTGGAACAATTATAAGTGCTATGGGTTCAAGAAAAGGTGAACTTATAACCATGAGCAACAACGAAAACAGGACTAAACTAGAGTTTTTTATTCCAGCTAGAGGATTATTTGGCTATAAGAGTGAATTTTTAACATCAACTCGTGGTGAAGGAGTTATGAACACAATATTCTATGAATATCAGCCATACAAAGGCTATATTGAAAGAAGAAATTATGGCACATTGATTGCTTATGAAACTGGTGAAGCTGTTCAATATGGCTTATTTAACAGTCAAGAACGCGGTAGATTATTAATCACAACTGGCGAAAAAGTTTATGGTGGTATGATTGTTGGTATTAACCCTAAAGGTGGAGATATTGTTGTTAATGTTTGCAAAAGAAAACAATTAACCAATCAAAGAAGTTCATCAGCCGATGAAGCATTAAGGCTTGAACCAGTAAAAAAATTAACACTTGAAGAATGTTTAGAGTTCTTAAACGAAGATGAATTGCTTGAAGTTACTCCATCTAATTTGAGGTTGAGAAAAATCATCCTAGACCACACTCAAAGAGGAAGAGCTGATTTCAGAAGAAAGAATAACATTGATGCGCAATAGTGTTTTAGTTTATTTTATTCAGTACTATTCAAAAAATAAAAAATGGCTTATTTAAGCCATTTTTTATTTATATTAACTAAGTTATTATATTGGTTTTCTTACAAAACTAAATACATTATTTAGCCTACAAAACTGAGCCACTATTTAGATGTTCATTCTCACCTAAAGCAAAATTTTTGCTTGCATCATCAATTTCATATGAATCAAAGGCCATACCAAGTGAATCAGCTTTAGTTGGCTTTGAAAGTTTTGCAAAGTTTTTTTCTGCTGATAAGTGGTCTATAGAATCTTCTAACTCTACACTAAGGTATGAAATATCATCACTTGGAAACAATCTTTTTTCGCGTTTTATTTCTTTGCTTAATTTTTCCGCACTAGTTAGACCAAATTCGCCATTTAATTGGCTCATTCTTTCACTTCTTGCAAGAGCTACCATTTTTCTATTGTTATCTACACACACCTCATCATTAACCGCTTCCTTAGCATAAAGCTCACTTGCTAAAGCTAATTTTTCTCTTAATGGAGCAAACTCACCACTAAAATATGCATTATTTGTTGCAATTTTTGCTTTGCATTCTTGAATTTGAGCTTTAATGGCACCTTTTTGCTTAATTGCATCTGCCATAGAATATAAACCCAAAGCGTTTATTTTCTTTGTTAGAACACAAATCTGGCGATTTAAATCCTTATTTTGTTCCAATACTTGCATTTGATCTAGTCCATTAGTACCAGTTTTACCACCCCAAGTTTTCAAAAAATTATCGCGAGTCATTGCGTATTCATTCATCGCATCTAAATATGCTTGGTCGCCAGTTTTAATTCCGCCATTTAATTTAGTTCCAACAGCTGACTTTATCATATCTCTTTTTATAGAACTTGGTTCTAATCTTAGAAATTCTTGCATTGCATGAATATTTCTTTCTCCATAAAATGCCAATCCCCCAAGTTGATTTCTATCTTTAGTTCCGAATCCATTAAGGTGAATTCTACTCATTGTTTTATAAAAACCACTTTCAAATGTTGATAATTTAGCAATTGCCATAACCACACACCTCCACTCTACTATTTTTTGTTATTATAACTTAAAAAAAACGATAATTCAAGACATATTTTAAAAAAAATTAAAAAATTGAAAAATAAAAAAATAGGTGATAATTTTAAACTAAATTTTAAAACTATCAACCTATTTTTCATTAATTCAAATTTAAACCATATTTTTTCTATAAAAATTATTTTAGAATATACTCAATTTTACCCTTTCCGTTTTTGCACGAAACTTTTCCAATTGCACCACTAACAATATGAAAACATGGGTGAACATGACCAACATCGCAATCGATTATTACTGGAATTCCTAAGTCTTTCAAGTTATGGAAATTGGCAGTTTTGTAGTCTAATTCTCTTGCATTTTCTTTTATTAGTGGTCTTCCAATAATAATTCCTTTTGCATATTTAAACATACCCATTTCTTTCATTTTCCAGAAAAATCTATCTTGATCCAAGATATTTAAATCACAACTTTCAACAAACCAAATTATTCCATCTTCTTTATACTTTTCTGTAAACGTTTTCATCTGGTCATATTTAGTCCCAAGGATTAATTCAATAATATCCATGCAACCGCCAACTAATCTACCCTGAAATTTAACTTCTTTTTCACCAGATAAAATACTCCAGTTTGTTTTATATTTGCAGTCGTAGATATCGAGTTCGTGACCTTTTTCTTTTCTAATATTATCAATTTCTATTTTGTTTTCACTTTCAACTGAATTGTTTTTACCCAACAAAAACTTATATTGGTTTTTAAGCACATTATGCCATGGTCGCATTCCAAAATGACCAGCACAATCACCATAAATGCTTGCAATATCGCATAAAGTTGTTAGTGTTAACACAAGGTTCGTGTTGTCACTCATACCTTGAAACCATTTAGGCTTCGCATCTTTTAGTTTATTAAAATCTATGTATGGCAAAATTTCAGCCATAAATTCGCCACCAGCAACAGATATGATTGCATCGATATTATCATCTAAATACATATCCATAAACTCTTTTGCTCTTTGCTTTGCATCTGCACTATCAAATCCATAATAGTAACTTTTTCTAACCGATTCCGATAATACAATTTTATGACCAAGTTTCGTAAATGTGTTGATCGCTGAATCTAATCTTTCTTTATATGGTGAAACTGTTACACCACAGCTTGGAGCAACAAAACCAATTGTTGATTTTTTCTTTATAAATTCCGGATATCTCAAAATTTTTCTCCTTTTTTGTTTTTAGCATATCATATTTTAATATGATTTCAAATTAATTTTTGTTATTTATTGTTTGGTGCTGTGTGCAATTTCGTATGCTATAGTTTTTTGATGGGAACATAGCGGGCGAAAGCAAATTCCTTTTAAGGAATTTCGACCGCAGCGCATATCGCCCCGCGGTCGCTTTTGGCGAAGCCAAAAGGGCTTTCGCCCGCCCATACCAGCCTCTCCCCACTTATGCTTAACTTTTACTACCAATCAATGCATATTTATTAACGTTATTCAATTATTAAGAATAAATCAGCTTTGTAATTTAACCAAATATAACATTTAACTAAAAAACACTTATGACAAAAAGTCATAAGTATTTCTATAAACGATTGTTATTCCATATTATTTTCTTCAATAATATCTTCAACTATTGGTAAAATTTGCCTTAAATCCGTTAAATTTTCTATTCCAAAATCCCATTTTGATTTATCATTGTGATCCGTTAAGTCTGGAGTTATGCAAATTGTGTTACAACCACTTTTCTTAACCCACTCATCGTTATCGCCATTTCCAATAAATATGATATCTTTCTCAGAAATATTTTGTTCCCTTTTCATTTTTTCAACAAAATCAAGTTTTCCCTCAAAATCATATTTTGTTTCTTCGATATGAGATATTCTAAAATTTTCATCATATTCAAACACATTAGCATTAATTGAGTCAAAATATTTAGCATTATCACCCAACACTTTTTCAATTACTTCTTTAACTCCACCGCTTAAAATATGCAATGAAAATCCATCAGATTTTAATAATTCTAGTGTTTCCTTCACTCCATCTTTTAATTCCAATGCGCTTGCAACTTTTTGCACATCACTTTGCATTAATCCACCCGCTCTTAAAACATCACAAGTTTTATCACACCAAACTTGATGAGAAAATTCACCATTAATAAATCCAACATAAAGTTTTGCAAATAAACTATCTTTGTCAACACTAAACCCCGCATTACTCCAAAGTTTTTTCCAAACATTAGCACCTTTTTGCGTTATAGTTCCATCAAAATCAAATATAATAGCTTTCATTTTCCACCTCTTGCACATTATATTAACATTAATCTTTTTACTTGTCAATATGCATTTGTAAGATATTATATTTAACAAAATACAACGTTTAAGTGGCATAAATATTTGTAATTAGATATTTAATGTGATAGAATAAAAATATTAATATTTAAAGGAGAAAGCTATGAGCAAAGTTATATTAACTGGAATCAAGCCAACAGGCATTCCACACCTTGGCAACTATTTTGGTGCTATAAAACCCGCGATAGAGATGAGCAAAAATGATGAATTTAATGCATACTTTTTTATTGCCGATTATCATGCACTAACAACAGTTCAAGATGCAAAAGCATTAAATTATGGAATATTGGATTTAGCTTGCACATGGCTTGCTTGCGGATTAGATCCAAACAAAATTACTCTTTATAAACAATCAGACATCCCAGAAACATTTGAACTATCAACAATTTTAACAAATGTTACACCTAAGGGCTTAATGAATAGAGCCCACGCATATAAAGCAATGGTTGAGAAAAATCAAGAAAATGGCGAAGATGAAGATGCAAACATTAATATGGGATTATATTCATACCCTATTTTAATGACAGCCGATATATTACTTTTCAATACAAAATATGTTCCAGTTGGACTTGATCAAAAACAGCACGTTGAAATTGCACGCGATATCGCAGGATACTTCAATCATAAATTTGGTAAAACTTTGGTTGTTCCAGAAGAAATTGTTAGTGAAAAAGTGGCTACTATTCCCGGCCTAGATGGAAGGAAAATGAGCAAAAGTTATGGAAACGTTATTCCTCTATTTTGCGATGAGAACACGTTGAAAAATTTAATTAATAGGATTGTGACCGATTCAACCACTCCAGATGAACCAAAATCAACTGACTCATTCATTTTTAAACTATATGAATTATTTGCAACAGAAGATGAATCAAACGAAATGAGAATGAAATTTAAAAAAGGGATTTCTTGGGGAGAAGCAAAAAGGATTCTATTTGAAAAAGCAAATGAATACATTTCTCCTATGAGAGAAAAATATAATTATTATATGGCTCACCCTGAAATAGTTAAAGAAATTTTGATTAATGGTGCAAAAAAAGCCCGCCCTATCGCCAAAGAAACAATCGCAAGAGTCAGAAAAGCAATTGGTTGCGATTTATAAAAAATATATTAGCGAAACAAAAAGAATTATGCTTGAGCGTAATTCTTTTTGTTTTGAAATAAGCAACTTAAAACTAAGGCAATTTTTATATAAACTAATATATCGTTTTTAAATATTTGATTGCCCTATTAGGTTTAACTTCTTGCCTAACTCTTCCTATTGCAAAATCGTATTCTTTTAAATCTCTTGTTATATTTGAACCCGCACATACATAACAATTGTTTCCTATTTCTATAGGTGCAATAAGATTTGAATTGCTCCCAATAAAACAGTTATTCCCCACTATAATTTTATTTTTTTCTTTACCATTATAATTAGCAAAAATAACACCGCAACCAATATTGCACTTTTCACCTATTTCCGCATCACCCACATATGCTAAATGACACGCCTTTGTTCCTTTTCCAAGTTTTGAATTTTTAATTTCAACAAAGTTTCCAATTTTGCATCCACTTTCAATTTCACTATTTGGACGAATCCTTGAAAAGGGCCCTATATGCACTAGATTATGTATTTTGGAATCTTCAATCACACTATTATTAATAATGCAATCATCACCAACTTTTGAATTTATTATATAGTTGTTTGGCATAATTATGGTATTATCACCAATTATAGTGTTACCAAGTATGTGATTATTACCATAAATAAGAACATTTCTTCCAATAACAACACCTTTCTCTATAACACAACTTTTTTTGTTTAATATTTTGCTTCCGCATCCAATTTTATATTTACCCATAATTTTTTATATGAATTAAATAAAAAATGTGTGATATTTATGTGACATTTTCACAAATTTTGTAATATTCCACGTATACTTTATATAAATAATTCAATATAAAGGCACTAAAAGGTTAACAATAAAAAAAGTGCTAATGGCACTTTTTTTATTGTTTAATTCTTTATAAATTTATTAGTATTAGCCAAGCACATCAACAATTTCTTTAGGAACAAATTTTGAATAATCTTTTCCTACTTGAATTAATTCCCAAATAAATGATGATGAAATAAATTCATCTTTACTTCTAATATAAATTGTTTTTAAATTCTTATTTAACGCATAATTTTCTTTTGCTATAATCTCTTCGTAATTAAAATCAGTGGTGTTTCTAACACCTCTAACATAGTACTCAATTGAATATTGCTTTGCATAATCCGCTATTAGCCCACTATACGAAACAACTTTAACATTGCCAAATCTACTAGCTATTTTCTCAATTGCTTCTTTCATTTTTAAAGTGTCTGACCTTCTTTTCTTCATAGGATTTATTGCAATCAATAAATGAACTTCATCAAATATTTTACTAGCCTCTTCTAAAATGTATTCGTGTCCATTAGTGAATGGATCAAAACTTCCCGCATAAATTGCTTTCATTTAACATAACTCCTTTTTTATTTGGGCTAATATATTTAATTGATTTTTTCCATTATATATTGCATTATACCTATTAACTAAGTGAACATTTCTATCTCTTGATTTTAAATCCTTTAATAAAAGCCCATCTCTTTTTGCAAGTCTTTGCAATCTTGTTTTAAAACACGCTTTTGCTAAAATTGTGAAATCTGCAACTTTTGAAAATCTGCTATACATTATATTTGCGTGTTCAATTATTAACCAATCGTAGTTGGTGTTTTTAACTATTTTATTAACTTCATTATCACACGCCATTAGCATATGCCCAACCCAAGCATAATATAAATCGTTATTGCAATATATTATATCGGCAATTTTTTTTCTATCAAGTGAGCCATCTTCATTCAATATATTTTCACTAAATAGCGTTATGGCGTAGTCAATGTGTTCTTTGTTTTGCATAAGATTTCTATTTAAAACATCGTAATTTATATGAACACTATTCTCTAAATTTTCTTGCAAAAATTTTGCAAGGGTTGTTTTGCCACTTCCTGATTTTCCACTTATCGCGATTATTCTCATATACTTATCCTTTTATTAAGCATAACATAATTTTAAAAAAAATCCTAATAAAGTTATGAATTATATTGAAATTGTGCACAAGTTGTGGTATCCTAGAACAAATTAAATAAGGTTTGAATAAAATAAAATATGATTAAATTTATGCAATGTTGTAGTTTAATATGTTATAAGTAATTAGTTAGGTCTAATTATTTATGCGTGCAAAAAAAACCATATCGCATAAACACTAAAAAATAAAACAAGAAAATTGGGTTTGTGCAAGCTCAATTTTTTTTATTAAAGGAGATTAAAATGAGAGAAATAAATGATATAAAAAAATTAGTGGGAAACACCCCACTTATAAAAATCAATTTTGAATATAATAACAAACGGTTTAGTAATTACTTTAAAGCAGAGTGGTATAATTTAACTGGGAGCATTAAAGATAGAGTTGCTTTATCAATTTTTAAGAACGGGTACAAAAATGGAACACTAAAAAAAGGTCAAGAAGTTGTTGAAGTGACTAGCGGAAATATGGGAATTTCACTAACTGCCATTGGGAAATACTTAGGCCATAACATTACTATATTTATGCCAAAGTTTATGAGTGTTGAGCGAAAACAAATTTTAAAACTATATGGCGCCAATCTTATTGAAACCGATAGTTTTGAAGATGCATTTAATAAAAGTGAAATTTATGCCAAAGAAAATAATGCATTTTTAGCTCATCAATTTGAAAACAAAGATAATTTTCTAGCACACTACAGCACAACTGCTGAAGAAATCTTAGAGCAGGCTGAAACAATCAATGGATTTATTGCTGGGGTTGGAACAAGTGGAACTCTAACTGGGATTGGAACTAAATTAAAAGAAAAATTAGGCATTAAAATTTTTGCATTAGAACCTAAATCATCACTAATATTATCAACAGGAAAATCTCAAGGAAAACACAAACTTCAAGGATTATCTGATGAGATTATTCCAAAACTATATAATAAAAATTTAGTTGATGAAATAATAAGCGTATCAGATGAAGATGCAATCGCTATGGCACAAAAGCTATCGAGAGAACTTGGACTTGGCGTTGGAATATCTAGTGGCGCCAATTTTATTGGAAGCGTGTTAACAAGCTTAAATAGTGTTGTGTCTGTGTTCCCTGATGACAATAAAAAATACCTTTCAACAGATCTTGCAGTTCCGATTACAACACCACTTGTTGATTCAATTAAAATTATTAATTATGAAATAATCAAATAAATTGCTTTTTTATTTAAAAAGTTTAGTGTATACTATACATAAATTTATGTGGATTTAGGGTAAGTTTTCAAAGCAAAGCTTTGCCACACTTTTTTGCAAAAAAAGTGGTGTGCAAGTTTCTTGCACAAAACTTACCCCCACCCTTGAGGAGTAACTATGGAAATAAAAGAACCAAGAAATTTCATTGAAAACATTATTGTTAAAGATTTAAAAGAAGGCAGATGCGACCATGTTCAACTTCGCCACCCACCAGAACCAAGTGGATATTTGCACATAGGCCATGTTAGAAACATAATTTTGAATTATGGAACTGCAGAATATTTTGGTGGCGTTTGCAACCTTCGATATGATGACACTAATCCATTAAAAGAAAGTCAAGAATTTGTTGATAGCATTCAAGAAGATGTTAAATGGCTTGGTTATCATTGGGGTTCAATTCACTATGCAACAGATTACTTCCAACAAAATTATGAAGTTGCAGTTAAGTTAATCAAAGAAGGCAAAGCATATGTTTGCGATTTAAACCCTGAAGAACTTTCTGCAACTCGCGGAACATTAACCACTCCAGGAACAAATAGCCCTTATAGAAATAGATCAGTTGAAGAAAACCTTGAATTGTTTGAAAAAATGAAAAACGGAGAATGCGAAGCAGGTTCTCATTGTTTGCGTGCAAAAATTGATATGACTAGCCCTAATATGAATATGCGTGATCCCGTGTTGTATAAGATTCAATATCATACTCACCAAAGAATAGGTAATTCTTGGAATATCTACCCTTCTTATGATTTCTCTCACCCACTTGATGATGCACTGGAAGGCGTTTCACACTCTATATGTGGTCCAGAATTTGAAGATCATAGACCTCTTTACGATTGGGTTGTTGAAAATAGTGGAATTAAAAACAGACCAAGGCAAGTGGAATATGCAAATCTTTATATCAAAGGCGTAATTTTAGGGAAAAGATTCATAAAGCAATTAGTTAACGATGGAAAGGTTTCTGGATTTGATGATCCAAGACTATTCACGTTGAGAGGCTTAAGGCGCCGTGGTATTTTACCTGAAAGTTTAAAAGATTTTGTTATGGCTACTGGCGTTTCTAAAGCGGTTTCATTAATTGATCCTGCATATTTCGAACATTTTGTTAGAAACACTTTAAATAACGTTTCAAAAAGAGTTATGGCTGTTTTAAACCCTATTAAGTTAGTTATAACCAACTATCCTGAAGGAAAAGAAGAAGATATTGTTCTAGAAGACTACCCTCAAAACGAGAACTCAACCACAAGAACATATAAGTTTGGTAGAGAATTATTTATTGAAGCTGATGATTTTATGGAAGAGCCTGCTCATAAATTCTTTAGATTATATAAAGGCAATAAAGTTAGATTAAAAGGTGCTTATATCATTGAATGCACTGGGTTTGATAAAGATAAAGATGGAAACATAACAGTTTATGCAACTTATGATGAAAACACAAAATCGGGTTCAGATTCTCAAGTTAAAGTTAAAAGCACTATCCATTGGCTAAATCAAAAACACGCTAAAAAAGTTGAAGTTAGATTAATTGATAATTTAGTTGCTGATGAAAGCAAAGAATTAGTTGAAGGTCAAGAACACGCCGTAAACGGATTCGTTCTTAATCCAAATTCTCTAACAATTTTAAACAATTCTTATGTGGAAGATGGTGTTGATTTCAATTTCGAAGATAGATATCAATTCTTAAGAAATGGCTACTTTGCTCTTGATAAAGACACAACAAAAGATAAACTTGTGTTTAATAAAACAATCGGTTTGAAAGACACATATAAACCACAACAATAACAAAAAAACACTTCAATTAAGCGACCCCGCGCGGTTCACATTATTTGAAGTGTTTTTTTTGTTTTCATATTCACCTCTTGTTCGTTTTCCGATTGTTTATTTTATTATAACAAAATTAAATATAAAAAGTAATTCACCTGATGTTACTTCAATGACATTGAAATACTTTAATGACTTTAGGTTAACAATGTGACTATATCATTATCTATCGCCACCGACAACCAAATCCTTAAATTTATTAAAATTTCCCCAAAACATTGAATTTAAATCTTGTGTATGATAATATATAATTATGTTGGAGGGCACTTTTATGTATATTTCAATAGATGGCGGAGATGGTTCAGGAAAGTCAACTCTTGCTCAAAAATTAGCCGACTTTTATAAATTTTATTATTTAAAGAAACCAATAGATGAATTCATTGGCGTAAAGACATCTCCTAGTCTTCGTTCACATTTATCCAGTTTTACCCAAAAATGCGTTTATGATTTAAATAAATCGGAAAAAATCAAAGTCGCTTTTAATAGTTCTTTGCTTTTACATTATAAAAAATTATATGAAGATAAAGATACTGTTGTTGATAGAGGACTTTTATCTTGCTTTTTATTTAATGGATCAGATGAAACAACTCCAATATTTGATAGTTATATTAAAAAAGGCCTATCTTTTGGGGTGCACCCCAAATAAGGTATAATTCTTTTTATATTTTTCCCATTAATATCCTGCAAAAATTTTTCAAACAATTTATCACTCATCTTATCTGCTACATAATGCATAGACCTATATGGACAAATTATACAGTTTGCATTACACATATTTGAAAACTGTATTTCTATTATATCTGGATAGTCTTTCATAAGTTTAAATTAATATACTCCTCTTTTTGTTTTAAGTTCGAACAATGCCATTAAGAATGATTTATAATATGGTATAAATTTCCCTTCTTTTCTTAATTTTAGAACTTCATCTATTGATGCCCATTTTGCAGTTTGGACTTCATCTTCTTGAAGTATTAAATTTTTTACATCAACATCCATATTCAAAAAGTAATAATCATCAAATCCATTATCAAAATTGATTGTTAGATATGGCCTACAATTTGTGAAATCATAATCTATGCCTAATTCTTCTAGAAGTTCTCGATGTGCAGATTCTTTGCTGGTTTCTCCTGCTTGAGAATTTCCACCAAGTGTTATATCCCACATATTTGGCCAACCTTTTTTAAATGATTGTCTTTGTTGAATTAACATTTCATTTTTTGAATTGAATAAACAAACGTGAACAACCATTCTGTTTTTCCCTTGAGATAATTGTGTTCCTCTTTCAAACAACTCCCCAGTTGGCATGCGATTATCATCATAAACATCAAATTTTTCCATAATCCCCCTTATTCCATCTTTAATAAAACGAATTATCAATTTATTTTAGACTTAAATAAAAGCTTAAATTTTTAATATTGTAATATAATTAAGTACTTCCACAACAAACACCAATTTTTTAAAGTGTTTTTTATTTTCGTTATTCAAAATCAGACCAAGTATCTTTATTTATAAATTGCGTTAATGCCATTATAAAAGCTTCTTTTGTTAATTGGATTCTATCAATCTTACCATGCGTTAAATAACTTATTCCTCCAATTGTGCTTCTAAGGTCATTTTTATTAAATATTTCATCCATAACTCTGCCCAAATCACGTGTTTTGATATCATCAACATATTTGTCTGGAACTGGAAATGCTGGACTAAATCCCCAACTTTCATTTCCGTTCGCATCTTTTACCACAGCACTATTTATTATTACATATTTACCAAGCAAATTAGTTATTCCAGATTCAATTGCAATATAAAAATCGGCTTTATAACCTAATTTTATAATATTTTCAACTCTATTTTTTGCTCCATTATATATATCTAAATCAATTGGTTCATCGGGCACATTTGATTCAACATTAATTCCTTCAATTTCAACATCATCAAAAAATTCAGCAAACGCCTCTTTTGCACCTTGAATCTTACCTTTATTATTTGTTCCAATTAATATTTTCATATGTTTTTTCTCCTAATATAGTGTATCATATTC
>CAKVOF010000017.1 GCA_934778125.1 uncultured Clostridia bacterium | reverse complement strand
GTAAAAATACCGCCACGCCTAAAGATACGCAAATAATAAACACCCATTTATTCATAGGGGTTTGAGTTGCTAAAACGGCAAGGTCTGGCTCAGCAAATGTTATAACAAATCCAATAACAAAAGCTGATATTAGCATCAAAGATAATTTTTTGGTTTTAGTTAACCCAGCACCAATGCTTTCGCCAATTTTGATCATACTCATTTCGGCACCAAGATTAAATAAGCTCATTCCAAAAATCAAAAGAATAGAGCAAATTAAGAATTTAACGAATAAGCTTTTATCTATATCTATAACAGTAATTGAAAGCAAGCAAACAATTAATGCAATAGGAAGAACAGACAAAAATGATTCTTTTAATTTGTTTTTTAAGTTTTTATACATTTTATCCCTCCTAATTATAATTTTAAAACAATCTAATAGCTAAAACGCATGGGTTCATAGGGAGTAGCTTTAGCAACGATTACTATTTTAATATTATATTATATAGTAAAAAAACATAATTGCCTAATAAAAATCATTAATAAAATAAAAAACACCTATTAAAAGGTGCTTAATGCTTATCAAAATGATATACATCAGTGAATAATTTCACTTTTGATTTTCTTATAACGCGATTGATTATTTTCATTGAAGTTTTAGGCATAAGTCTATAAAAATTATTCATAAGTTTTGCATCATTGCCTAAAACTAATCTTTTTTTATGTTTTTTCATTCCACAAACAATTCTATTAGCTATTTTTTTACTGCTTGAACTAATTAAATTAATAATTTTCCTTTCATCTTTGTATTTTTGATTTCTAAAAATATCTGTTTTAGTAAATCCAGGGCAAACAAGTGAAACATAAATTTTTCCTTTATACTCTGCAGTCATACACTCTGTTAATGCCTTCAAAGCACTTTTGGATGCGGAATAGATACTTGTTCCTGCAATAGAGCAAAGCGAAGCAGAGCTTGAAATATTAATAATACTGGCGTGTGCAGATTTTTCCAATATTGGGAGCAATGTTTTAATTGCAAATATTGCAGAAAAATAATTCACATTCATAACATCTTGAATCTCATCTAGTGTGTAGTCATTGAAACATTTAAAAGGTGGCAGTTTTCCAGCACAATTAATCAAAATATCAATTTGAATGTTATCTTTGCATAGGCAATCTTTAAAATCAAGCCAATTTTCAAGAATTGAAACATCGAATAATTTATATGAAAAATTGTTTCTATTTTCAAATTCGTTGGCGAGTTTTACCATTTTTTCTTCACTTCTAGCAATCCCAATAACTTTGCAACAATATTTTTTTATTAATATCCTTGTAATGTCTCTACCTATTCCACTGGAAGCGCCAGTTATAACAACTGTTCGATTATATAGCCAATTTTTCTTTATCATAATTCACTCTCTTAATTTGTTTAACTTCATATTTGCACTAAATTTATTATATATCAGCATTTCAAAATAAAACAAACGATTTAAAGAATTTATCGAAATGAAGTGAACCCTAGCAATGTTTTGTAAAAATCATTTTCTATAAAACTTATTTTTGAAATCGCTGAATGAATTTTTAAAAAATATAAGTTTAACGAATTTAAGCAGATTTTAAAACATATATATTTTGAAAAGGACAAGTTATGGATTTATTAAAAATTTGCTTAAGTATATTAATTGGCTTAGTGATAATCATCTTTAGCGGAAATTTTCTGGTTAATAATGCGATTATATTAAGTAGAATTACAAAAATTCCAGAAGTAATGATTGGTGCAACAGTTGTAAGCTTAGCCACAACACTGCCAGAGTTATCAGTAACAATTTTTAGTTCTATTGAAAATGCAGATTCTTTAGCAATGGGAAATGCAATAGGAAGTATGGTTTTTAATTTAACTTTCATTATTGGTTTGTGTATTGCTTTTCTTCCGCAGGAAATTGATGCAAAAAATTCTAAGAAAAATTTTATATTTTTATTTGTTTGTTTGAGTTTGCTTTTTGTTATTGGAAGTTTTAATTGTATGAATATTTTCTATGGCATTGTTCTGTTGATAATGTGTGGTTACTATTTATTTTCAAATTTCCTTGATGCAAAGAAAAGAGTTAGTGTTGATAGTGTTAGATTATTATATAGCAGAGTATCAACAGAAAAATTAAACTTTTCGAAGAAAGATGCGTTTAAAGCGTTGATTAAATTAATTATCGGTTCAGCACTTGTTTTGGTAGGTGCAAAAGTTCTAATTTCTGGTTGTTTAAAATTAGCAGGTGAGATTGGAATATCACACCACATCGTTGGCGTAACATTAGTAGCTATTGGAACAAGTTTGCCTGAGCTTGTAACTGCAATTTCGGCTATTAGAAAAAAGGCAACAAGTATTGCTGTTGGAAATATAATAGGGGCTAATGTTTTAAGTTGCACATTGCTTGTTGGGGCAACTAGTGTTATGAATGGAGGATACTTAAGTTTTGATAAAAATATAACATTCTTTGCTCTTCCAATTTGTGCAATTTCACTACTTTTATTGTATTTGCCAATAAGGAAACATAATGTAACAAAAAGATATCAGGGTATACTACTTCTTATTCTTGGAGTTATTTACTATGCAACAGTATTTAAGGGGCTTTAATTTTAGTTATTGTCATATTTTGTGTTTAGAATAATAAGGAGATGTTTATGAAAAAATTTTGTAAGATAGCGTGCTTAGCTTTGCTTGTGTTTTGCTTTGTTTTGGGGAGTTGTGGGGCAAATTCAAAGTTGAATAAAATTAGCAAAAATTTGAATACTTATGATATTAAAATTGAATATAATAATGAAGATAAAACTGCAAGTTTAAATGAAAAACTTACATATAAAAATGCTAGTGGAGTTGATCTTGAAGCATTATATTTGCACCTATATCCAAATGCTTTTAGCGAAGGTGTTAAGAATAAACCAGTTGGAATTTTAAATGAATCTAGGGCTTATCCAAATGGTAAAAGTTATGGTGGAATTGAAATTAAAAACTTAAAAGTTAATGGAAAAGAATTAGAAATTGAATATTTTGGAGATGACAAAGACTTTCTTAAAGTTAATAGTGAACTTAAGAAAGGTAATAAAGTGGAAATTGAGATAGATGCAAAAATTACAATGCCTAATATAAAACATAGATTTGGTTACACAGATCAAACAATTAATTTTGGAAACTTTTATCCTATAATGGCAATGATTGAAGAGGGTGAGTTTGTGTTAGATGGCTATCATTCAAATGGAGATCCATTCTATAGTGATGTTGCAAATTATAATGTACAAATTACTGCAGATGAGAATTTAATTTTAGCTAATAGTGGCGAGATAATAAATAAAAATAATGCTAATAGTAAAACAACTTATAATGTGCAAGCAAAAGTAGTTAGAGATTTCGCTTTTGTTTTAAGTGATAAGTTTGAAGTAGTGAGTGGAACCATTGATGGAGTTGAGGTTAAGTATTATTACTATAATGATGAAAATTATGAAAACAATCTAAAAACATCTATGAAAAGTATAGAAACATTCAATAAATTGTTTGGTAAGTATCCATATAAAACATTAAGCGTTGTTAAGGCTGATTTTGTTCATGGCGGAATGGAGTTTCCAAACCTAGTTTATATTAGTTCTGATGTGGAAGAGCCAAAAGACTACACAAATGTTATAATTCACGAAATAGCTCACCAATGGTGGTATGGAGTTGTTGGAAATAATGAGTTCAAAAATTCTTGGCTTGATGAAGGGTTAACAGAGTATAGCACATTACTTTTCTATGAAAATAATGAATCTTATGGGGTTAGTGCCAAAGACCTAATAAAAGCATCAACTAATAACTACTCATTATTTGTTGATTTATATACTAAAGTTTTGGGTGATGTTAACACAACAATGAATAGAAGGTTAGATGAATTTGATACTGAGCCTGAATATACTTATATAACTTATGTTAAAGGAATGCTATTTTTTGACAATATTAGAGAGTTAATTGGCGATAACGCATTTTTTAACGGGCTAAAAGTTTATTATAGTAACAATGCGTTTGAAATATCAAATCCAGATAAATTGCTAGAAGCATTTGAAAAAGCCAGTGGAAAAGACTTAAAAGGTATTTTCGATAGTTGGATCGATGGGAAGATTTCAATTCTAAGGGTTGATTGATTTTGTTGCATATTTTAATTATATTTGCTAAAATAAAGCGTTCACAAAAGAAGGTAAATTATGAGAGTTGTTCCACTTGCAAGTTCATCTAAAGGCAATAGCACGCTTATATATTCTAATCAAACAATATTTTTAATTGATGCTGGAATCACATTAACTGATATGCTTTCAAAGCTTGAAAAACTTAAAGTTGATCCGCACCAAGTGTCTGCAATTTTAATTACTCACGAACATAGTGACCACATAAAATGTGCGGGGGCATTTTCAAGAAAATTTGGAGCTAAAATATATTGCCATATTGATGCGTATGAAAGCTTAATAACAAAATTAGGAAAAATAAATCCTGATAATGTAATTCAATTTTCAGACATTCCATTCACGATAAATGATTTTAAAATTCAAGCGTTTAAAGTCCCACACGATGTGCCATGTTGCGTTGGATTTAATGTGTTTTTAAATGATAAGAAAATGAGCATAGTAACGGACCTTGGAAGGATAGATGAAAGTATAGTTGGGAATTTATTTAATTCTAAACTTGTTATAATTGAAGCAAATCACGATGAAAAAATGTTGCTTAATAATCCTAAATATAGTGTTATGCTAAAGCAAAGAATTTTAAGTAAATATGGGCACCTTAGCAATATAACCACGGCAAAAGTTATCTGTGAGTTAGCAATGAATAATGTTACTCAAGTTGTATTGGCGCATTTAAGCGAAGAAAATAACACTCCAGAATTATGTTATGGCACTGTTTGTAATTATTTAATTGCAAATGGCATTGAGCCAAACATAAACATTAAGATTGATATTGCAAAAGCACATTCTATAGGGCCAATCTTTTATTTGAAATAAATATTAGTAGAAATTTATAAAGAGAAAAATAACAAATGGTATAAACTGTTTGTTATTTTTTCATAAACTTAAATAAAATAAGCTTTTTTGCACACACTATATTCAAGGAGTTTTTTATGAAAAAAGTAATAACTATTATATGTGTTGCAATTATGCTTGTATCAACAACATTTCTTTCCTCTTGCAACTTGATAAAAGAAAATGAAACTCATATTGATATGAATGAAAGGTTAATAACCATAAGTAGTGAAAACTCATCATTTGAAGTCTTGGCGGAACAAATTTCACCCGCTATTGTTGGGATTTCTAGTATAGATTCTAATGGTGAGAATGTTGGCTCGGGTGTTTGTGTTGCGAGTGGTGGATATGTTATAACTAACGCTCATGTTATCGCAAATCCAAGTAATATCACTTTATATTTATTTAATGGAAAAACTATTTCTGCAACTCAAATTTTTTCTGATGCAAGTTTAGATATATCAATTTTAAAAGCATCACAAAATTTACCATATCTTCCATTAGGGCTCACCGATAATTTAATGGTTGGTCAAGATGTTTTGGCTGTTGGGACTCCAATTAGTTTGCTATTAAAACACTCTTTCACTAAAGGTATAGTTAGTGCATTAAATAGAACTTTAAAGGTGTCAAGTTCAAGTGGTGATGTGTATATGCAAAATTTAATTCAGCACGATGCAAGTTTAAACCCTGGCAACAGTGGAGGACCTTTAGTAAATTCTAAAGGCGAAGTTGTTGGAATAAACACATTAAAGATAACAAGCGGTGAAGGAATTGGATTTGCAATTCCAACAAAAAGCTTTATGTCGCTTTTAAATAGTTATGTGAAAATTGATTCTTATGAAACGCCTTATATTGGATTATTTGGTTATGATGCCGAAATCGCAAATTATTATCAATACACAACACTAAAATCAGGCGTGTTTGTTGTTGACATTGCAAATGGTAGCCCACTTGAAACTATCGGAGTTAAAAGTGGAGATGTTATAACTAAATTAAATGATGTTAATATAACCAATATTTTAGATTTAAGAAATGAACTATTTAAACACGAAAAAGGAAGTACTATTCAAATAACTTATATTCACGATGGGAAAACTTATGTTGGAGATGTAACTTTGGAAAAGCACCCCGTTAACAACATATCTAATAATATTGATTTAATGAATCAAAGAAATGTAGCTTAAATAAAAATATGAGCCTATAAATCATTGAATGATTTATAGACTTTTTTTATTCCAAGTTATAGTTTAGTTCAATTTGTAGTTTAATTGTTAATTTTAAATTATTGATTGAAATTTTATTCATTATACTATATAATAATTTAATAAATATATTATATGCTTGTGTGAATATGGTGTGAGGTAGGGGTAAGTTTCGTGCAAATGCATTTGCACGAACGCACATTAAAAATGTGCATTTAAAGCGGAACGCTTTAAACTTACCCCAGCAATAACTTTTTGAGCACACAATTAACCGATTAAATTTAAAGGAACTATAATGGCTAAAAGAAATAACACAAAAATAGAAAGACAAACAAATAACAATAATATTAATGAATCAAGCACGCAAAATCAAAATGATTTGATCGTGGAGGATAAAACTCAAGAAGCGGATAAATTGGTTAAAGCAAAAATTACAAATACAAATTTAAAAGCTTACACGTTTGAAGATGCATCAAAAATGTTTTTATATGACATTGTTGTGAAAAATCTCTTAGTGTTTATAATAATGTATATTGTAACAGTGATGATTAATTCTAAAGGCTTTGTTTATAGTGAGTACCTAGCTAGCCACCAACTTGTGGCATACTTATTAACTTTAATCTCACCCTTAGTTTTAATGTGTGTTATATTTATATTTCATAAAAACAACAAAATTAAAATATTTGAAAGTTTAAAGTCACAACAAAAAACTACTTCAATCAGTTGGATTATTGTTATTATAATTCCTCTTATTGTGTTTTTTATGGGAAGCGGATTGTTTAATAGCATTGAACACATTTTTTCGTCGTTAGGAATGAAAGAATCTGCACTTGTTTTTAAAAGAGATAATATTTGGAAGCTTTTGGCGAGTATATTTAGTATGGCCTTGCTTCCTGCAATATTCGAAGAAATAGTTTATCGTGGAGTTGTTTTAAAAGGTTTACTAAGTAGATTTAAACCATATGTTGCTATAATAACATCTGCAGTTTTATTTATGTTTATGCATGGTTCTATTGCCCAAACATTTTATCAACTATTTTTAGGTTTAATATTCGGTTTTGTTGTTTATAAAACGAGCAATATCTTGCTCTCAATGATTATGCACTTTGTTAATAATGCCACTATTCTTATTGTGGACTACATCAATCCAGAAAGTATTTTCTTAGTTGGCGGTGATTTTTCAAGTGTTTGGTATATAATTTCTCAAATTTTGCTATTTATTGGGCTTGTTGGATTGCTATTGGGTATTGGATTTTATTTTAATAAGTGCTATAATAAAAAAGAGGAATCAAATAAAGAAATTAAATTTGGGTTTTCAGGGCTTATAACAAAATCAAATACATATGAAAAACTTATGTTTTTTGGTGGGGTAGTGATTGCAGTGGTTATTTGGATTGTTGGAACAGTGATGAGTTTTGGAGCGTAGAAAATGTTTGTTAAAGAGAGTAAAAATAAATCAATATTTAAAACATATATGATTTACTTCATATGTATGTTATGTTTTCTTGCTGTGAGAATTGCTTATAGCAATGGATTGTTGCGTTTTGGTGATGAAGTATTTGATGATATTTTTGTTGGGTTGATAATTCAAGTTGGAATAATGTTTTTGTTGCCAATGCTTTTATATTGCAATTTAATGAAGGTTAAACCTAAAAACGTCTTTAATACCTGCAACTATTACAAATTAAATAAAAGGGCGATTTTAATTTGCTTTGCAATTGGAATAATAGCGTTTTTAATTAATATTGCTTCATCAACGTTTTTTAATGTAATAATTCATTTCTTTGGTTATGAATCAAGCAGTGGAGTATCAACAAAAACATATTCAATTGCTAATTTTATAATTGATTTAGTTATAACAGCACTTCTACCAGCGCTATGCGAAGAATTTTTACATAGAGGAATATTGCTTCAAGGAACAAAACATATGGGATTTGGTAAAGCAATTATTCTAAGTTCTCTTATGTTTGGATTTATGCACTTTAATATTAATCAATTTTTCTATGCGTTTATAGTTGGAATTCTAATGGGTTTAATTTCAGTTGTTGCTAAAAATATTTGGCCGGCAGTAATTGTTCATTTCACAAACAATGCAATTGGTGTTTATTTAGAATATGCAACAGCAAATAAATGGTTTGGTGGAGATTTCTATAATGTTTTAAATAATTTCTTTAGTTCAACAAGCCTTATATTTACCTTCCTAATTGTGTTTATCGCACTATCGTTAATATTTATTTTATTAACATACTTAATCTTTTTACTATATAAACTAACTATTTTACGAAAAGTTGAAAAAGCGATTAATGAGGTTTATTCAAGTGATAGCGTTCAAGTTCAAAATTCACCAATATCATTAAAAAGTCAAACAGCAGTAAAAAACATTGTTGAATCCACAACCACGCTGAACCTTGATTTTGAAAATATGAAAAATCCAATTGAAGTTGTTATGCCCAAGCAACCGAATATATATAATCCAACGTTAAAGGATAAAACATTTTTAATTGGAAGTTCTGTGCTGGGCTCTTTAGTAACATTTTTTACATTTTTATGGGGAGTGATATATTGAAAATAAATATTGTTTGTGTTGGAAATTTAAAAGAAAAGTATTGGAATAATGCTTGTGATGAGTACTTAAAAAGATTAAAAAAGTATCACACTGTGGAGATAATAGAAGTGGAAGAAGAAAAACTCCCTAAAAATTATTCTGATGCTGATATTGCGAAAGTTAAAGTTAAAGAAAGTTTAAAAGTTGAAAAGTATTGTAAGGGATATGTTGTTGTTTTAGATGTGCTTGGAAACTCAATCACAAGTGAACAATTTGCAAAAAAATTGCACCTAATTTCCCAAGATAGTTTCACAATAACTTTTGTTATTGGTGGCAGTTTTGGATTAAGTGACCTTATGAAAAGTAAAGCAAATTATTTATTAAGTTTTTCTAAGTTCACATTCCCACATCAATTAATGAGGGTGGTGCTTTTAGAGCAAATTTATCGTGCCACAACAATAATTAATAATATAACTTATCATAAATAATAAGTAGGTAAAATGAAAAAAATAGATATTTCAGAAGAATACTTTATGGGTGAGGCAATAAAGCAAGCAAAAATAAGTTATAAAAACTTAGATGTGCCAGTTGGTGCAGTTATTGTTCAAAACAACAAAATTATTGCTAAGGCTCACAATCTAAAAGAAAAGAAAAAATGTGCCATATACCATGCGGAAATATTAGCAATTGAAAAAGCATGCAAAAAAGTCAAAAATTTTAGGCTTTGTGATTGTGACATATATATCACAAAAGAGCCATGCGTTATGTGCTTGGGAGCGATATTGAGTGCAAGAATAGAGAATATTTATTTTGGTGCAAGTGATAAAAAGTTTGGGACTTCAAACATAGTTAACGATATTAAATTTAACCATAAGTGCAATATTCAAGCGGGTATTTGCGAGAAAGAATGTGAAGAAATGCTATCGGAGTTTTTTAAAAAAATAAGGGGAGATAAATGCAAGTCGAGATTGAAGAACAAAAGTTAGTTTGTAAAACATTTAACTTGTTTCAAATTGTTATCTTAAACAATTCGAAATATAAAGCATTAAACAAAAGTTTATATGAATGGTTGGAACTTGCGTGTTATAAATTTCCAACAAAAGTGGTGAATGTGAAAAAAAATGATGCAATATTTGAAATTTTGCAAAATTGCATTTCTAATATTGCATCGCATATGATTGTACTTTTTGCCTCAACTCCATTAATTACTGCTGAAACGCTTGACCAAATTGTTGAGTATGCTAATATAAAAAATGTTAAAGCGTGCAAATTGCCATTAGGTTATGTTTTTAAAAACGATTATTTAAAAAATAACATTGCGCCAGAATTTGATTCACTATTCACTCATGCGTATGAAGAATTTTATAATGTGGAATATAAAAAACAACTTAATATGATAACTGAAATTTTAAGGAAGAGGGTGGTTGATTATCATATTCAAAATGGCGTTAATATCGTTAATCCCGCCAGTGTTACAATTGAGCCAGAAGTTGATATTGCAAGCGGTGTTGAGATTTTTTCCAATAATGTTTTAAAGGGAAAAACGCAAGTAAAAGCGGGTGTTATTTTAAAAGAAAATAATGTTATTTCAAATTCAAAAGTGTTTGAAAATTGTTGTTTATCGCACTCTGTTATTGAAGATTCAATTTTAGAACAAAATGTTTATATAAAGCCTTTTTGTGATATATTGCATAGTAGGATAAAAGCAAACACAATATTAAATTCTCATACCACAATTGAAAATGACATAGTGGTTGAAAACATTGGCAAAAAAAATGAAAATACACGTAGTTAGTAAGCACAAAAGTTTAGTAAGGAGATAAAATGTTAGTTATAGTAGGGCTAGGAAATCCAGATAAAATTTATTCAAACACATATCATAATATGGGTTACATTCATATCGATAAGTTTGCCACAAAACATTCAATTGAGTTCACAAAGAAAAAATACAACTCAATGTGTGGGGAAGGTTTTATAGATGGCGAAAAGGTTGTTTTGCTTAAACCAACAACATATATGAACCTAAGTGGGAAAGCGGTTGCCGAGATTATTAATTCATTGAAATTGAGTCCAAGCCAAGTGCTTGTGATTTACGATGATATTGATATGCCATTAGGCACAATCCGAACACGGAACAATGGAAGTGCAGGAACACATAATGGAATGCGTGATATAGTTGCGAAACTAGGAACAACAGAGTTTCCAAGGATTAGAATTGGAATTGGAAAACCACAATTTGGTAACCTTGCAGATTTTGTGTTAAGCAAGGTTTCAAGTGATAATATGAAAATATTAGAGTCTAACTTTGATAAAGTAAATGATGAAATTGAATATTTCATAAAAAATAAAAAACTAGAAGAAAAAACAATAAAATGATATCAAATTTAGTAAGTTCAAACAGCAAATTTAATCTACTGCAACACTCACTTGATGAAAACGAAAAAGTGAGTGTTTTTGGTTGCTCATTTGGAGAAAAAATTGCAGTCATTTTAGAACAAACTAATAAAGTTGTGTTGCTTGCAAAAGATGAAAATGAAGCTTATGAATTTGGTTATGAACTTGAACTAAACAATATGCGTGTTATATATTTAACTAAGCCATTTAACTATGAATTAAATCAAATCATTAGCCCCGATTTAAATATTCAAAAAAGCTTAATTGGTGTTGTGAATGGTGATTTTGATGTTCTTATTCTAACGCCAGAAACAATTAGTCAAAAGTACCCCCAAAGTATCGTTCTAGATAAATCAATAAATTTTGAAAAGAATAAAGAATACGACTTAAATGAAATAGTTGAAAAATTAGTTTCTTTAAATTATAAAAGGGTGAGTCAAGTTTATAACTATGGTGAATTTTCTTTAAAAGGTGATGTTTTAGATATTTTCCCTATCGGAAGTGCATCTTGCAAAAGATTTATGTTTGATTTTGATGAGCTTAAATCAATAAAAAATATAGATTTAGAAAGTTTAAACTTTTCTGAATACGAGGGTGACTCATTTGCAATTTATTCAAATAATTTACTAAGTCTAAATGCAGAAAGATTAAAAAATGAACTTCAAAGTTTAGTAAAAAAAGGCAATAGTATATTAAATGAAACATTGGCAGAAGCATTATCAATAGTTGAGCAAAATTCATTTAATTCAAATATGTGGTTCAGTGTTTTTGATGAAAACATATCTCAATCAATATTTAACTTAATCGATGAACACATATTTATTATAACAGATGCAAAGGCGGTTTTTTTAAATTGGCAAAACTATTATGCAACATTTAATAAATCGTTAAAAGAAGCCATTAATAATGGTAAAATGTTAAGTGCGCATAAGTGCTTAGAATTAAATGAAAATCAATTTGAATTTAATATAAAAATGCCAGCCATTTGTTTCCAACATATAACAAACGCAAATAAAATTTTTAAGCCAAATAAAATATTCAGTTTTGTTTGTATGCCTGTTCCAAAATATTTTCTGAATAGGAAAGTTCTTTTTTTAGACTTAAACTCAAACACGTTAAACGGTGTTACAACACTTATTTGTGTTAAGTCAAAAGAGAGTTTAGAAAGCTTGGTTAGGGAGTTGGAATCGCATAGGATAAACTTTAATAAAATTACTCTTTTATCTCAAGCAATAAAAGGTTCAGTTAATGTAATTGTAAAAAACTATCACAACTCGTTCTTTTTTTCAGATGAAAAAATATGTGTAATTGGTTTGGGGGCTTTGTTTGGTGAACGAAAAGTTGTTAAAACACAAAATGTTGTGTCCTTCGAAGATGCATTTATCCCAAGTGATGGTGATTTTGTTGTTCATAAAATCCACGGAATAGGAAAGTGCCTAGGGCTTAAAAGTTTAAATGTTAATGGAACCAAAAAAGACTACTTCATAATTGAGTATAAAAATAACGATAAATTATTTGTGCCTTGTGAAAATATTGATTCAATTTCTAAATATGTTGGCTCAGATACCGCTCCAGCATTAAACAAAATGGGTGGCGTTGAATTTGCAAATATCAAACAACGCGTTAAAAATAAAGTTAAAGAAATGGCATTTTCGCTGGTTGAGTTATATGCAAAAAGGCAAAGTCTAAAAGGGTATAAATACCCTAAAGATGATGAATTGCAAGAGGCTTTTGAAAATGGTTTTTCATATAACGAAACGCTTGATCAATTAAACGCCGTTAAAGATATCAAAAACGATATGGAAAGCGGAAAAGTTATGGATAGGCTTGTGTGTGGTGATGTTGGATTTGGTAAAACTGAGGTCGCAATTAGGTGTGCCTTTAAAACAATTTGTGCTGGCAAAATGGTTGCTTTTTTATGCCCAACAACCATTCTTTCCGAACAACATTACCATACGTGTGTGGAGAGAATGGCTAATTTTGGTGTTAGGGTTGATGTTTTAAACAGGTTCAAAACAAACACAGAAGTGGAAGAAATATATAAAAAACTTGAAAGGGGTGAAGTAGATTTAATTATTGGAACTCATAAGTTATTAAACAAGCATATTGTTTTTAAAAACTTAGGCTTGCTAATTTTAGATGAAGAGCAAAAGTTTGGTGTTGAAGATAAAGAAAAACTTAAAAACATTAAAAATGATATAAATATTCTAACACTAAGCGCAACCCCTATTCCAAGAACTTTGAATCTTTCGCTAAGTGGAATAAGAGATATATCTGTTATTCAAACGCCACCCACATCAAGAATCCCTGCAGAAGTTCAAGTGTGTGAGTTGAATGAAAATTTAGTTAAAAGTGCAGTTGAAAGAGAAATTTCAAGAAACGGACAAGTTTTGATTATATATAATAGGGTTGAAAGCATTTATGCTTTTGCAAAAAAAATTAGGGATATAATCGGAAGTGAAATCAAATTAAGTGTTGCTCATGGCCAAATGACAGAGAAAGAATTGGAAACAGAAGTTATAAAATTATATAACCAAGAAACGCAAGTGTTGATAAGCACAACGTTGATTGAAAATGGAGTGGATTTACCTAATGCAAACACGATTATCGTTGTCAACGCAGACCAACTTGGGTTATCTCAATTGTATCAATTAAAAGGGAGAATTGGAAGAAGTGATAGGCAAGCTTATGCATATTTTACTTATGATGGAAGTAAAGTTTTGTCGGAGAATGCTTATAAGAGATTAGAAGCAATTAGTGAATTCACATCAATGGGAAGTGGATTCAAAATTGCAGTGCGAGATTTGGAAATAAGGGGTGCTGGCAATGTGTTGGGCGTGGAACAGCATGGTCATATGCAAAAAGTTGGCTATGCTATGTATGTTGAACTTTTAAAACAAGCCATAAGTGAAGTAAAAGGTGAAAAGGTTGAACACGATATAGATGTTAAAATCGAAACAAATATTCCAGCATTTATTTCAAACGAATTCGTTGAAAAATACGAACAACGAATTTCGCTTTATATGGCAATATCGAAAATAAAATCAAAAGAAGATTATTTAAGAGAGTTAACTAGAATTAAAGAAATTTATGGTGATTTGCCAATTGAAATTTTAAACCTTATGAAAATTGCATTAATAAAAAATATTGCAAGCATAATTGGTATTTATAAGGTTGTTATTAAAAACACCCTACAATTATATTTTATTAATTTAGAATTGTTTAAAGAAAAATTAGAAAAAATAAAAGATGCAAACTATGATTTTGTATTAAATTTTGAAAAAGAGCCAATAATTGAAATGAATTTAAATCAATATCTCGACTCAAAATTAGATATAACGCTTGAAATAATGGAAAATTTAATAAGTCAAAACAAAAAATAAATGTATTGTTTTTGTTTGATATTTCTATAATAATTTGTTAAACTACTCTAGTATAATTATAATATTTGCTATAAAAGGAATAAAACAGTGAAAAAAATCGTTAGTATATTGTTCTCATTAGTAATGTGTTTTGCTATGATGTTTGGGCTTGCAGGTTGCAACATCACAGAAAAAAACACTAAAGATTTATATTCAAGATATGTTGCAAAAACTAGCACAAACTTAGAGTACAATCGTGAGCAATTAGAAGATGCTTTTAATAAATATGGCTACCAGTATTATCAAAATAGTGGGAACTTAAAAGAAAGTTTAAAGCAAACCATTAAAAGTATGATTCAAAGAGAATTATTGGTTAATGAAATTAAGAAAATTGATGAAATTGAAACAAAAATGCAATCAGATGAATATAAAACTGAAATAAGATATAAAGTTTTTAATTCTATCCAAACAACATTAGATTCATATGAAACAGTAATTGAAAAAGAGTGGTCTGAAAAAGATGACAACACTTCAACTAAAGATGAAAATAAAACAAAACCAACTGAACCAACGAAATATTCAGAGTATGAGTCAAAACTAGAATTATCTGATAAAAATTTTGAATATAACTCAGAAACAAATAAAATCAAGTATAAAACAACTTTTGAGCTAGAATCAAAAGGAAAAGATGTTCCAGAAAGTTTCATTCAAAAAGTTAATCCTGAAAATGAAAATCTTTCAAAGGAAGCTTGGGTTAGATATATTGCAAATCTTCAACAAACAGCAAAAAGCAAAGGTAAATCAGATTCAGAAGAAGATGTTTTTAAGGCTGAAGTTAAAAACTTAACAGAGAGTTTTACTGAAAATATGTATTTAACTTTATATCAAAATTATTTCCTAGATAATATGGAAATTGATTCTGATGTTGTTTTGGAATACTATAAAGCACATTTTAAAGCAGAATACGAACTATATAAAGATAACTACGAAGCATATGCTAAAGCAATTGAATCAACAAACAAGTCTGATTATATTTACTATAACCTATTAAAAAATAGTAATGGAGATTATGTTGAAGTTAATCATATTCTATTTAAATTTGAAGATGATCCAGTTTTAAAAGCGAAAGTTGATGAATTAAAAGAAAAATATAACGATGGAAAGGGTGAAATAGCTAAAGAAGATTATGAAGCCCAACTTCAAGCTTTGGCGAAAGAGATAAAATTCTATTATAACTATGAAATTGATTGGGATAAACTTGAATACAAAACAGATGAAGATGGAAATTATATTCAATTAGAAGAAAAACAATCAAAATTAGCCCTAGATATCTATAAAAAAATAATAGAATCAGTTAATAGCAAATTAACATATGAAGAGAAAGCAAAAGAGTTTAATAGGTTGATTTGTATGTTCACGGGTGACACTGCTTCTGCTAATGCAAAATTCAGTTATGTTGTGGCAACTGATAAAAACACAAAACAAAGCTGGGTAGAAAGTTTTACTAGCTCAGCAAGAGAAATGTTTAACAAAGGTTATCAAATCGGAGAAATTTATAACGGAAAAGATTCAATCACTCCAAGTGCATTAATTATTTCAGACCACGGTTATCATATTATGATGTTTAATGGAGTTGTTAATAATGCAATAACTATGGAAAATATTGATAACTTGACAGTTGCGGATTTATGGAATATGCATATTGATGCCAGCAAACAAATTAGTGTGTTTGAATATATCTATGATAAAATTAATCCAGATAGTTCAAAATACAATAACCATATAACAAACCTAATAAACACATTAATGAATGGAATGGAAATAACATATTATCAAAGTAATTATTCAGATTTGTTAGGTTAATAGAAATTGAAAAATATAAAAACTTAGTAAAATATTAAAGTGAACTTTGCAGGTGTCACTGAAAATATCGGCTAAGTTTTTTTTGTTGCTTTATATATAAATGCAAATAAAAGAGAAAAAGAATTGAAATAATTAAATATTTTTCTTTTAGTATTCTCAATGTTTTGCTTGTTTTAGCATTTTATGGTAAAATTGAATAATTAAGTTTGGCGAAAGAATATGTTTGATTATTTATATAAAAATTCTAAATGTAATATGATTGTTCAAAATGATTTGGCGAATAATATGCTAAACCATGCATATTTAATAGTGTGTGAAGATTCGTGCAAGGCAAGTGACTTTGCTTTAAGCATTGCTTCCACAATACTATGCGAAAGCGAAAAAAAGCCTTGTTTTAACTGTGTTATTTGCAATAAAGTTGCTCATGGAACTCATGCTGATGTTTTAACTTTTCCAAGCGGAAAAGCGTTAACCGTTGATGAAGCAAAAATGATAGCAAATGAATGTATAATTCTTCCAGTTGAAAACGATAAAAAAATAATTATAATAAATAACTTAGATTTAGCAAGAACAGATGCTCAAAATAAACTTTTGAAAACTCTTGAAGAACCATCAAAAAGTGTTGTTTTTATAATCACCGCTTCAAATGAACAAGGTGTGTTGCCAACAATTAGAAGTAGGGTTAAATTAATAGTTGAAAAGAATGAAAATGCTAATGAACTAAAAAGTCAACTTGAATTAATTCCAAAATATAAATCAAGTTTAAATGAGTCGCTTTTAGAAGCAAGCGATGGGAATATATCTAAATTAGATGAGTTTTTAAGCAACAAAAAATCAATTGAAATATTTAACTTTTGCTTTGATTTGTTAAAAAACTATAGGAAAAGCGGGCAAACACTAGAATATTCTCATAAACTTTTAGAGTTAAAAGATAATTTAAAATTATTCTTTGCAATGTTTGAACTGATTTTAAGAGATGTTTTGGTGTGTGAAGTAAATTCTGAAAATGTTGTTAATAAAAGTAGAATCCAAGATTTAAAAATAATATCTAAGGATTTTAGCGAAGAAGTAATTTATAGATTAATACTAAAATTAGTTGAAGTTAATGAAAAGTTAAAATTTAATTGCAATTCAACTTGTGTTGTTGATAATTTTCTACTTTATATATTAGAGGTGTTGTATATATGTCGCAAAAATTAGCCGTTAAGATTAAATCAAATTTTTATAAGTTAGAAGAAAATGATGAATTAGAAAAACTAAATTCAAATGAAAAAATTGTGTGTGAAACTTCAAGTGCATTGCAGATTGGTGAAGTTATTAGAGTCTGCTCAAAAAAGCTAACAGACACAGCAAAGTTTGTTCGAATAGCCAGCAAAGAAGATATTGAAAAAAATAAAAAACTGCAGGGAAAAAAATCAGAGGTTCTTGAACTGACTAATAATCTTGTAAAGAAATACAATCTTGATATGAAACTCGTTGATGTTGACTTCTCGCTAGATAACTCAAAAGTAATTATTAGTTTTGTTTGTGAGGATAGAGTAGATTTTAGAGATTTGGTAAAAGAATTAGCTGGAAATTTAAAAACAAGAATAGAGTTGAAACAAATTGGGATTCGAGATCAAGCAAGGTTAATTGGTTCAATTGGTGTTTGCGGAAAAGAAGTTTGTTGCAAACAATTTTTAGATGATTTTGATAAAGTTAGTATTAAAATGGCAAAAGTTCAAGGTTTATCGTTAAATCCAACCAAAATAAGTGGTGTTTGTGGAAGATTGATGTGCTGTTTGGCGTATGAAAATGAAGTTTATGCGGAAATAAATGAAAAAATGCCAAAAGTGAATTCAAAGGTTCAAACTCCAGATGGTGAAGGCGTTAATATATATAATAACTTACTAAAACAAACAGTAACAGTGAAATTTGTTAGCGATAAAGAAGTTAGTGTAAAAGAATATTCTCTTGAAAATATAAGGTTTGATAAGGTTGTTAAGGAAAAATAATGGAAGAATTAATCCATAAAGATGAAAGATTAGATGACTTGCAATTAAACGGACTTCAAATAATTCAAAATCCAAATGGCTATTGTTTCACATCAGATGCAGTTGCACTTGCAAATTTTGTGAAATGTAAACCACACTCAAATGTTGTTGAGTTGTGTTCAGGAAGTGGTGTGATCGGAATACTTATTAATGCTAAAAATATAGTTGATAAAGTGGTTTTTGTTGAAATTCAAGAAAACCTAGCCGATATGAGTCGAAGAAGTGTTCTTTATAACCATCTAGAGAGCAAATTTCAAATTTTAAATCGTGAACTTCAAAATGTAAGTGAGTGTTTAAAAGATCAAAGAATTGATGTGGTTGTGTGCAATCCGCCATATAAAAAAGAAAATACGAGTTCGCTTTTGAGTGCAAATAAAGAAAAACTTATTGCTCGCCACGAAGTTAAAGTCACTTTGGAAGAAATAGTGTTTGAAGCTAGCAAACTTTTAAAGTTTGGTGGAAAGTTTTATATTTGCAATAAGGAAGAAAGATTGGTTGAAATGATTAATCTTTGTTCTAAATATAAGTTGGAAACAAAACGAATTAAAATTTTACCAAGCGAGAAGAAATCGCACATTGTATTGATTGAGGCTGTTAAAGGAGGAAAAAGTGGCTGTTTGATAGAAATAGCCAAATAATTATGTTATATCTAGTTGCAACTCCTATTGGAAATTTAAGTGAAATAACAAATAGAGCAATTGAAATTTTAAACAGTGCGGAATATATCCTTTGTGAAGATACCCGCACAAGTTTAACTTTGCTTAATAATTATAATATAAAGAAAAAACTAGTTTCTTATCATAAATTTAATGAAAAATCTATGTGTGATAAAATTTTAGAGGATTTAAAAATAGGTAAAGAAATTGCACTTATTTCAGATGCTGGTATGCCGGGCATTTCTGATCCGGGCAGTGTGCTTGTGAATGCTTGCCATAAAGAAAAATTGCCAGTAACAGTGGTAAGCGGAGCAAGTGCTCTTATAAACGCTTTTGTGTTAAGCGGTTTTGAGCCACCATTCACTTTTATAGGCTTTTTACCAACAAAAAATAGTGAGATTAGTAAATTACTATCAAGTTTCAAAGATATGGATACTTGCTTAATTTTTTATATTTCGCCTCATGATATTGATAATTTTTATAGTAAAATGATTGAATTTTTCCCCAATAGAAATTCTTGTGTTGTTAGAGAAATATCAAAAAAATTCGAAGAAGTAACATTTGTTGATGCAAAGGAAAGGTTTAATGGAGTTTTGAAAGGTGAGTTTGTGGTTATTTTCAATAAACCAACCAAAGAGCAAAAACAACTCAATGATGAAGGTATTAATAATGAAATAATTGCTTTGTTGAAGGAAAACAAAACAAAAACTGAAATTTCAAAATTAATATCTAGAAAGTATAATTTAAGTAAAAGCGAAATTTATAAAAAGGTTGTGGATTTAAGTGAAAATAAATGAATTACCACATAGTTTTTTAAATAATATGAAAGAAATATTGAAAGAGGACTTTCAATATTTTTATTCGTATTTAGAAAAGAATGAATATAGAAAAAGTGTTACATTAAATTATAAAGCAAATAAAAAAGACTTTGTGAAACAAAATTTGAAAGGTTTTGAAAAAGTAACTTTGGCCGAGTTTGGTTATTATATTCCAAAAGACTTTCGAATCGGAAAGTCACTTTTAAACCACGCAGGAATAATTTATAGTCAAGATTCATCTGCGATGATACCTGTTGAACTTTTAAATGTTGAAAAAGGTGATAATGTTTTAGATTTGTGTTCAGCTCCAGGGGGTAAGAGCATTCAAATTTTAAATAAAATGCAAGGGAATGGTGTTTTAGTTTCAAATGAAATAATAAGGTCTAGAGCCGGCATACTTTATGAAAACTTAACAAAAATGGGTTATAATAATTTCGTTATAACAAACTCAACATCAGAAGATTTTAAAAATTCAAATTTAATATTTGATAAAATTTTGGTTGATGCACCTTGTTCTGGTGAAGGTCTTTTTGCAAAATCTGATGAATTGATTGATTGGAGTGAGAAATATATTATTCCTAACGCAACAAGGCAACTTTCAATTTTAGAGAATATTAAGAATTGTTTAAAGGTTGGTGGAACATTAGTTTATTCAACTTGCACTTTTAATTTAGAAGAAAACGAAAAAGTTGTTGCGAATTTTTTAAAAAACAATCCCAATTTTGAACTAGTTGAGCCACCTATAAAATTTAAAAACAATTTAACTCCAGGATTTAAAATTGATTCTTTTGAAACAGAAAAAACACTAAGATGTTATCCTCATAAGTGTGGTGGATCAGGGCAATTTGTTGCTGTTATACGAAAAATATCGGGAACGGAAAATTTAGAAAAACCAGTTAAATTTAAAAGCGATCTTAATCAAAAAGAAAAAAAGATAGTTCAAGATTTTTTAAATCAACATTTGAATTTAAATGAATCAATTATTGATAAATGCTTTAAAATTAATGATAACATCTATATAGCATCAAGTACTATGCAAAACTTTGATAATATAAAAGTTTTGTGTAATGGAACGGTTTTGGGTGAATTAAGAAAAGATATAATAAAGCCTAATCATAGCCTTTTTAAAGGGTTTGCGGAGTACTTTAAATTAAAGATAGAATTGAATGAATCTGATGCAAAAAAATATGTTTTTGGTGAGCAAATAGAACTGAAAGAGAATTTGAAAGGTTATGGTGTTTTCACATATCTAGGTTTTCCGCTTGGTGGGTTTAAAGTGAACGGAGATATTGCAAATAATTTGTATCCTAAGAGTTTAAGAAATTAGAGTTTGTGTTTATTAAATAAACAACTTGCAAATAAAACAAGAGAGACTTGCACTAATAAAATTCATAAATAATGCTAGGGGAATTGCATATCGCAATTTCTCTATTTTTGTTTTGCAAAAGTAAACGGAACTTACAAAAAACACTGCTTCACTAGTTGCCATAATAACGCAAGCACATATAGATATGTAACTATCAACACCATAGTTTTTAAAGATATTTTCAAGCAAAGCCAAACTTCCGCTTCCAGAAAAGTTTTTTATAATAACGAGTTCTGCTAATTCACTTGGAATACCAACAACTGAAAAGATTGGAGTAAAAATTTGCGATAAAACTTTATTTAGCCCACTTTGGTTATATAGTTCAATGGCAATCAATATGGCAACTAGATATGGAAACATTGAGAGAGCTAAATCAAACGAACCTTTAGCTCCGGCAACAAATGAGTTATATGCGTTTTTCTTTTTTATTAAACTATACCCAATAAGTGCAACTATGCAACATGGAATGAAAATTGCACCAAACATACTACTCCTTATCTTTAAATATTTTGCCAAAGATTTTGACTAGTAAAACCGAAACAAAAACGCAAACAATTGAAACAAGCAAAGTTGGAATAATAATAACACTAGCATTTTTGCTTCCTTCAAAAATTCGCATTCCTATGATTGTGGCGGGAAATAGTTGCAAGTTGCAAGTATTTAAAAGCATCAACATTATCATTGCGTTCGTTGCAAACTTAGTTTTACCTTGCATAAATTGCATCGCTTTAATGCCACTAGGAACGCTTGCATTTCCCATTCCAAGCATATTGCAAGAAAGATTTATAGATATTTGCGTTTTAGCATCATCTGGAACTTTTCCAAATAAAAAATTTATTGGCTTGTTTAATAGTTTTGCTATTTTTTTATCTAACCCAACATTTTCCATAATTTTTAAAAGACCTAGCCACACAGCATAGATTGCCCATAATTTCAATGATAAACTTATTGCATTTTCACTACCAGTAAGTAAACACGAAAATGCAATATTTGGGTTAGTAATAATTAAAATAATAAGCCCAACACACACAATTATAATCCAAACAATATTCATAGCTTGTCCTTAACACATTATATTCAATTATTTACCCTTAATATGAGTTAAAATTTTAGTTAACACTTTACTTTTTTATTTTTCATTGATATACTTTAAATAGTTTTGTAAGTCTAATAATAAATGATTAATTTGCAATATTTTTATTCAAACTTCTTAATAAAATATGTTTTAAATTATGCAAACGGTTAATTTAATACGCAAACATCAAATATTAAGGATGTAACATTTGAATATATAGGCAATTTATCAACAAAACAGAAAAACATAAAGGAGTTTCACTTATGAACAAAGAAAAATACTATATAACCACACCTATTTATTATGCAAGTGGCAACTTAACAGTGGGCCATTGCTTTAGCACAGTTTTAGCCGATGCTTGTGCTAGATTCAAACGAATGCAAGGTTATGATGTGATGTTTTTAACTGGTTCTGATGAGCACGGATTGAAAATTGCTCGTAATGCTGAAAAAGCTGGTTTAACTCCAAAGGCGTTTGTTGATAAAATTGTTGATGATTTTAAATCTCTTTGGAAACTTCTTGGAATTAGTTATGATAAATTTATAAGAACAACTGATGAAGAACACATAAAATGTGTTGAAAAAATTATGCAAAAGCTATTTGATGATGGTAACATTTATCTAGGAAAGTATGAAGGGCATTATTGCGTGCCTTGCGAAACATTTTTCACTGAAAGCCAATTAGTTGATGGCAATTGCCCAGACTGCGGTAGACCAGTTGAGTTTTCAAGTGAACCTTGCTATTTCTTAAAACTAAGTAAATATCAAAAATTTATTGAAGATTTATTTAAGAGAGAAGATTTCTTAGTTCCAGAGAGTAGAAAAAATGAAATATATAATAATTTTGTTAAACCAGGTATTCAAGACCTATGTATCACAAGGACAACTTTTGATTGGGGTATAAAGGCACCATTTGATCCTAAGCATGTTATTTATGTTTGGTGTGATGCTTTAGTCAATTACATTTCAGCACTTGGCTATGGAACAGATCATGATGAATTATATAAGAAATTTTGGCCAGCAGATGTTCATATCGTTGGAAGAGATATAACTCGTTTCCACGTAATTATTTGGCCTATTCTATTAGAAATGTTAGGAATTCCATCACCAAAACAAGTTCACTCAACAGGTTTTATAACTTTAAAAGGTGATAGAATCTCAAAAAGTAAGAGTAATGGATTTGATCCAAGAACATTGGTTGAGAAATATTCGGTTGATTCGCTTAGATACTACTTATTAAAAGAAGGCCCTATCTACACAGATATTCCATACACCAGCGAACTTTTCTTAAAAACAATTAATAGTGATTTGTGTAATGATCTGGGCAACTTGGTATCAAGAACTGTTGCAATGCTTAATCAATCATTTGATGGAGTTATACAAAAGCCTAATAACTTTGATGAAGTTGACACTCAATTAATTAATGAATGCAATGCGTTATATGGAAAAGTTTCAGAGTTTATGAATAGCCAAAGAGTTGATTTTGCGGTTAGGGAAATATTTGCGGTAATTAAAGATGCAAATAAATATATTGACCTAACAGCCCCTTGGATTTTAGCAAAATCAGAGGAAGGAAAAGAAAGATTAAAAACGGTTTTGTATGTTTTGGCAGAAGCAATTAGAATTTGCACAGTTTTACTTCAACCATTCCTAATTGAAATTCCAGCAAAGATTTTTGATCAATTAAACACTCCAAAAGAAAAGCAAACATTCGAGTCGGCTAAAAAGTTTAGTACTGAGAATTATGGCATTAAAACAACTAAAAAAGATGCAATATTCCCAAGGGTTAATGTTGAAAAAGAATTAGAGTTCTTGGATAAACCAAACAGTGCAATAGAGCAAAAACAAGATTCAAAAAAAGAAGAAAAGAAAGTGGAAATTATGCAAGAAATAAAAGAAATAACAATGGATGATTTTTGCAAAGTAAATTTAGTTGTTGGCAAGATTGTTAATAGCGAAAAGGTTGAGGGGAGCGATAAACTTCTTAAAAATACTGTGCTAATGGGTGGCAAAGAGAGAATAATTGTTAGTGGAATTGCAAAGTATTATAAACCAGAAGATATTATTGGCAAAGAAGTAGTTGTGGTTGAAAATTTGAAACCAATCAAATTAAAAGGCATTTTAAGTGAAGGAATGATTCTTTGTGCAGTTGATGAGAAAAACAATAAATTATGCCTTGTGTCTCCAGTAACTGAGATGCCAGATGGAAGTAAGGTATGCTAAAATTCATTGACTCTCATGCTCATTTAACAGATTCGAAATATGATAACAAAAGAGAGAGTTTAATAAACTCTCTTTTAAGTGATGGCATAAAAAGTGTGTTTACAGTGGCATATGATGATATATCTTCAAAAGAATGTGTAAATTTGGCTCAAAAGTATGAAAACATATATGCAATTATTGGTGTTCATCCTGATGAGGTGAAATGCTATAATGCAGAAACTGAAAGAATGCTACTAAATTTAGCTAAAGAACCAAAAGTTTTAGCAATAGGTGAAATAGGCTTAGATTATCATAATATTCCATCTAACGCGGATATTGAAAAAACAAAAGAGCTTCAAAAACAAGTTTTTATAAAACAACTTGAAATTGCTCATAAATCTAGTTTGCCAGTTGTTATTCACACTCGAGATTCACTAAACGATGTTTTATTGATTTTAGAGGAGCATAAAAATGTTTTGCAAAATGGAGGGGTGATTCATTGCTTTTTAGATGGTTATGAAGATTATGAAAGGATAAAAAAACTTGGTCTTAAAATTTCAGTTGGCGGAATTTTAACTTTTAAAAATGCAAAAAGTTTACAAGAAACAATTAAACTTATTGATATTCAAGATATAATATTGGAAACTGATTGCCCATATTTAACACCTGAACCGTTTAGGGGTAAAGTTATCAATGAACCTAAATACACACTATATGTTGCTAGTAAATTAAGCGAATTAAAAAATATTTCCATTGATAAAATTAGTGAAATCACAAATAAAAATGTTCAAGATGTTTTTAAAAAATATAAAGGTTAAATAAATTTGAGGAATAATATTTTAGATAAGGATTTTAGATTTAATAAAAAATTTGGTCAAAACTTTATATTTGACCAAAACTTTTTGCGTTCAGTGGTTAAAGATGCTGAAATAAACAACGAAACCGATGTTTTAGAAATAGGCGCTGGTGCGGGAACGCTAACCAAAGTGCTAGGAGAGAACGCACGAAAAGTTGTGAGTTACGAAATAGACACTAATTTAAAACAAACTTTAAGTGAAAATTTAAAAGATTCTTCAAATGTTGAAGTGATTTTTAAAGACATTATGAAAGCGAGTATGGAAGAAATTGAGAAAAACTTTGAAGGAAGCTATGTTCTTATCGCTAACCTTCCATATTACATCACAACACCAATCATTTTTAAATTTTTAGAAGAAGCCACAAGGTTAACAAGATTGGTTATTATGGTTCAATTAGAGGTGGCAAACAGAATATGCTCGAAGGCGGGTTCAAGTGAATATGGTGCAATTAACCCAGCAATTGATTACCGTGGAACCGCAAAAATAGTGAGAAGAGTAAGCCGAAGAATGTTTATGCCAATGCCAAATGTTGATAGTGCAATAGTTCGGATTGATATCGATAAAAATAAATACAAAATTAATGATAGGAAATTATTAGATAATGTTATAAAAAGTGCCTTTCAAATGAGAAGAAAAACTTTGCAAAACAATCTTAAAAATAGTTTTAGTATCAATCAATCTCAATTAGATGAAATTTTCACAAAAATGCGTTTGGAAGCAAATGTTAGGGGTGAAACCTTAACCACAGATCAATTTGTGGAGCTAAGTAATTTATTGTCTGAATTAAAAAATAAAGGATAATCTAAATATAACCCGATAAAAAGTTCTCCAATGGTGCTTAAAAAGAAGTGTCATTGGATTTTTTATAAAAAATGAGTATTGACATTTCTGTACTTATATTTTAAAATATATATATAATTAAGAATTTGTGTCTA
>CAKVOF010000016.1 GCA_934778125.1 uncultured Clostridia bacterium | reverse complement strand
CAATTAAGATTGGGAATATAATCACAAGTTCAATTAAAAACTTAATTAACTTTTTCTTTACAATTCGCTTATCAAAAATATATGTATCAGCCATATTAATTCTCGCTATCCTCATCATTATCATCAAAATAATCCAAAGTTAAGGCTTTGTCAATTTCTTTTAGCACTTGAGTTCTTGAAAGCAAATAAACTAAAGCCACAACCACAATCGAAACACCTAATCCCAAAATGTACCACGCAGAACTCCTTGGAGCTTTGAAAAAAATTTCAACATTCGACTTTCCATCAGCAACCATTTTATTTAAATCCCAATAATGATAATATATTCCATCGGTGCTTCTTTCTCTTCCATCATTTGCATTGCTAAATATTTTTTTTTCATCAGTGCCAAACACTTCTTTTAATTGAACATTTTCTAAAATGTTATCTTTATTGTATTTTTCACTATTTCCAAGCAGATTTAAATATTTATCTAAATATGTTTGCTCATTTTCAACAATTTCACCGCTAGGCAACACCGATATTACTTTTTGATTTACCACAAAATTATATATAGATTCACTAGCAAATCTGCCATATTTATATGAAAATGCAGAGATATTTTCTTTAGATAATGATTTTGTTTCAGTTAAAAATGGCCCAATATCTTTCAAAACAGTTTCAAAGGCTTGATTTTCATTCACTCCCTCTATTCCAGTTTGCCCATAAAACAAATAGAAATAGCCATAAGAAGCAAAATATATTTCAAAATAGAACTTTCCTTCAGTTTCACCAGAGTACCTTGGAACTATTGATTTTCTAATATTTGCACTAAGTTCATATGATATTGTTTTGCCATCGGGTTCAAAATTATTTGTAATCCAAGAATTAACAGCACTTCTATATGCTTTAAAATCTTTATCCAACTCGTTAGATAATTTTTGATAATCTTCATTTGATAGTTTTGATTTATCTAACTCCACACAAAAAGCATCGCGAATTTGCCCATTAACAACTTCACGTGTGAATTGAATAGATGCACAGCTTGAAAGCACAACGCAACTAAAACATAATATCAAGCACAAAACAAATTTTTTAAATCTCATAATTTCACCTATTACTAATAATAGTATATAATATAAACAGATAAAATCCAATAGTTTTTTTAAAAGAACTTTCAATAAATTTAATTCAAAATAAATTAATTGAACTATTTTCAGTTTTAATCGACTTATTTTTTAAAAATGAATAAGTGTTTCAATAAAAGGAATAAAAAAAGTTTGCCAATAAATCTTTAATAATATATAATATTAAGTATGCTAGAAACGGGTAAGTTAACAAGTTATTTGGGTGGCAAATACATTCTTAGTAACATTAAAAAAGAGTTAATTGATGTAACCCAAAAGAGCCAAGTGCTAAAATATTTTAATAAAGAAAGCTTAGGTAAGGATAAATATCATAAAATTTATTATGACACTCCCGACTACCTTTTTCACCAAGTTGGAATCAATATTTGCCAAACCCTAGTTAAAGGCAATAAAACAAGTGAAATTGTTGTTCGTTATGATAGTGAAAAAAAGAGAATTAGTTTTCTTCAATACATGCCAGACACCTACACTCTAACTGTTCCTGCAAAAGATTCTATAATGAGATACACAAACTTTGTTGCCGATGCCATAACTGAACTTATAACAAACGGACTACAAACCGATATGCACGAACTTGTTAGAACAATAAAACCCATTATGGTTGTTGATAAAAAACGCGAGCGCTTCCATTTTTCAAAAAGCACTGGGCTCAAAATGCTTATTTCTTTCGATAACGTTGTCTACACTAGCCCAATCACTCACGAAAAAGAGAAAATGGATATTATGGAGATCATATGCAAAAGTGGAAAAGATACTGCTCAAGAGTATCTTTCAACCGTGAAAGCACTAATCATCGAAAACCCAACAATTGTGGAAACGCGCCATAGTGATATTTTTATTGGGTTAGATTATGTTTTAAATATGAAATAATGTGAAAATTAAACAGAAGAAAATAAAACAATGTGGAAACATCTTCCTCATTGTTTTTTTAACAACATTTATATTCTTAGGCAGTTTAATAAAATACGCAATATTGCACTAAACATACATGTTTCTATGTTTCAAACTATGATTGGCTTAGTAAAAACAATTGATTTGCATTTGCATTAATGCTTGCACTTGCATAAATAAGTCATCTTTAATTGCCATTAATTGCCTATTTAGCCCCTCCGCTAAAATTAATTTATCAAGTTTTGCAACATATTTCAAAACAACATCTAACTTTTGCAAAATATATTTTATACCAAAACAAAAACTATTTGGAATATCACTTGGTTTTTCTATGTATTTATCAAATTTTTCACCGCTAAGTTCTGTGTAAACCGCCTGCATCGTTAAACTTAAAACACTTAAGTTGCTTTTCAAATTAAATATGGTTTCTTTAATAATTAAATCATTTGTTAAGTTTTCAAGTGCCGAGTAATCATCAATAATTTCAATCATTTTTTCATACGCTAATCTTGCCAACTTAACGCTCATATTCAACACACCATCAACCCCTTCATCTTGTTTTTGATAGTATTTTTCGTTCAAAACTGCGCCATTTTCAAACAATAACTTATCGTTTGTTAGTTTGTTAACACAAACACAATAATTGCCATTATTAACCCAATTTTCCTTTGATACATTCGTGTCTAATGAATATGTGTATGTGTTGTTAAAATTCTTTTTATTTAAAAATCTAAAATTTCTCATATAATCACCTTAAAATATATATGCCATCTTCTTTTAAAAGGTGTATTTATCTATTCGAACACAAACTAAAATCCACGCTAATATCTTCATATATGCTTTGCCGACTAAAACAAAAAATACTTTAACGAAGCAACCCAACTAAAGTTCACTTCATTAAAGCATATTTTTTAGTAATTTAACTTTTCAATTTTGTTTTTGTTATCTTAGGATTTTTATTATCTTTTTCTCCCTTATTTTTATTTACTATTTCAACTTCTTCTATTAACGATTGTTCTTCATCATTTTTGGTTATTTCTTCACTTAATGGATTAGTTTGCACTTTAAGTTGTTTCTTTTTTCTGGAGTCGCTCGCCCTTATCTCATTGTTTTGCAACACATCAACAAGAATTTTTCTCGTTTTTTCTTCGTTATATGGAATAGCGAAAGCAGAAAGTTCCATCCCAACAGAAACTAATATAAACACCGGCAACAACATATTAAATATCGCCCCAAATCCGTAAAGCAAAATATATGCACTAGCACACGAGCAATTTCTTTGCAAAAGAGCTATGTTACTAACCCCTATTATTCTAGATTTTGTTAAATATCGTTGGAGAACATAAATCGAAAGCATTGGCATAAAAGTTCCTATCAAGAAGAACAATACTCCCAAAATAACGGGCACTTTAAACACAACAAGCAATATATTAACAAGCCCTAATGCTATACTTCCAAGGATTACCAGCTTTGTTGTGTCTTTCTTTTCATCAATTTTACCAAAAATAAATCCGCCTAAGCCATACGATATTTCATAAATAGCAGCATAAATTCCAACTATAGCATATTTTCCGCCTGTTGAAAACACAAACAGCTTGAATATAATTGGGGTAACATCAATAAAGGCAAAAAGGAAATAAACTATAAAATATCTGAACAAAAATTCTTTTGTTAATGTGAATCCCTTACTTTTTCCCTCATTGTTATTGAGCGTTTCCATAGCATTTGATATTGCATCTTTATTAAAAACTATTGAATTTTTTGACTTAAAATAGAACATTAATAGCGGGATTAACGATATCGAATAAATTCCAAGTGCAATACAAATAACTATCGTTTTGTTTATGTCAAGCAAAAAACCACCAACAAGTGTTGCACACACAATTCCTATTTTTTCAATCAACCTTGTGAATCCTAAGCTTCCGCTATCTTTGTTTAATGAAGAATAATTGTAAATAATTTCTTTAGACATTTCATCAATAGAAGTATCCACACCTTTAAATAAATATGTTAAAATTGAAAACAAATAAATATTCTTATCAATAAACAAAATGCAAACATTATATAGCACCATTGTTATAATCCTATATAAAAGCATCAGTTGCGGTTTTGAAAAATATAATTTTTTCAAAATTAAATTAGAACATATCTTTATTGAATATTCAAAGCATAAAAATAAGAAAAGAATAGAAAAAGAATGGGTGTATTGATAAACAATTAATGCCACAAATGCACCCACTAAATTTCCCGCGAAATTCGATAATAACTTATGAAAATTTAAATATCTTAACTGCATTATAATATCCTTATAGATATATTATCACAACCCATTAAAATAACAAACAAAAAAAGTGAAAAGTTTTATTCTTCTCACTTTCTTGTTATATAAAAATCTAAATGTTTTATTATTGCACTATAGTTTTGCCATAGCAGGCAACCAACAAACCTTTCTTAATATAGCTCATCCACCAAATCATCAGCATATTTTGTTCCCTCGTCATACATCTTCCAACTCTCCGCAAAATATTTATTAAACGATGAAAAGTTCCTATTTATTTCCTCATCTGAAAGAATCGGCTTTTTAGAAATGTCAAAAGTTGTGTAATCATTGCTATGAAATTTTAGATTATCAATTGAATAACCGTTTTTTTCTGCAATATATTCAAAAGATGAAATATTTTGCATTCCCTCTTCATCTGGCACAAATCTTCCAAGTGCCATTCTATTTTTTGATTTAATCATTTTTGTTGCAATTTTCATTTTTCCATTTAAGTTTTCACACAACGCCTTAACGTAACTTTCATACGCTTTTTGAGTTTCCAATTCCATAG
Organism: uncultured Clostridia bacterium; assembly: GCA_934778125.1. Classification (GTDB taxonomy): domain Bacteria; phylum Bacillota; class Clostridia; order Christensenellales; family UBA1242; genus UBA11490. Next base: position 22,024 of record CAKVOF010000016.1, on the reverse strand, counting down.
ATTTATACGTTTGAATTCCAATTAACTCACGGCTCATCTCTTTTGAAAGTATAATAGGTGCACTATGGCAACCAAGCCTTTGAAAAACTGTTGGATTCCCTGGAATATTTATAAACGCATCCGAGAACATATCAATTAGGTTTTCATATCTTGAATATATTCTATCTCTAAACTGAACACCATTTTCATTACCAACACTTAAAACGGTATCATAATACAAATTTAAAAGTTGTGCCTGAAACACATATTCTTGTTTAACGAAACTTTTCACATAATCATATTTAGCGATATCGCTTTTCTTTTCTGCCATTTTTGGAATAATTATATCAAAAAGTGTGAAACCATTAATTACTGAAAGAGTATCTTTATAATACTTCAAATACTCATCATATACTTCTTTTTTACTCTCATCACCTTCAATGCTCATCATATTTTCCATTATATAGTCGGAGATGTAAACCAAGGTTTCCATCCTGCCAAGATAATCTTTATGATTAGTGAACTTATTTAAAATCTCATGAGTTTTTTGAGGATCTTCAGTTGTTATTCTCTTCAACTCATCAAATCCAAACAAATTAACCAGTGCAAACGTTGCTAATTGCGCTTCAAAATATGATGCAGTATTAAATGCAGTTTGCATAGAACTTATAACCTGATTAATACCTTCCATCGTTTGGCAATATTGATATCTTTTATTTATCCCAAAGAAATAATCTTTGCTTATTTCCTTTCCATGCCTATTATAAATAGGTTCTTCATCAAATGCCGCAGCATGGTTAAGTTCATGATTAATTGAATCAATAAATTCCCCAAACTCCTCAGTTTTAACAATTGGTACTAAGCAAAATTTTCCATCTTTATTTTTGTGTAATCTAATCCCATTAAACAATGAATAACCCAACATCACACTATTTGAATTTGGATCACAAAGAGCCAACGCACCACTATTTTCATTATCATAAACTAAACAACTATTAAATTTATCCAATCTATCTGCAACTATTGGAGAGTTATATTCATTTTTTAATTTATCTTTTAAATGATTTAAAAACTGAGATTGCATTTCGAATCCACCATTTTTGATTACTTGAAGAGCACTCTCTTGAGTTAATCTCCATTCATCATCAACTTGAATATCAAGATTCTTTTTGCTTAGCTCATCTTTATTCTGATCAAGCTCTTTTTTACTTTCTTCGCTCATACTTCCACCCTTGTAACCTTACATTAATAGTATCACAATTAGAAAATTTGTCAATATGTGCTGTGCAAAATACAACAAAAAAGAGTAAAAATATAATTTAATAAATTACCATTTTTACTCTTTTTTTTAACAAATTAAATACCCATCTTGTTATAAATTAAAAACTATAAATAAATTTCTAACATTAAAATATCGCTTTGGGCTATATATTTATTTCTACAAACATTGTCAAACTCTAATGGTTTAAAAGTTTAATGATTGTGTATCATTAAAACCAAATTGAGAACTTGCAACCGCAGTAGTTTTGCCTATATAAGTTGTATTTTTTTGAGTTTTGAATGCTTTTTAAATATCCGTTTTTCTTTTTAAAATCAGCAACTAAATATTTTATAGCATACTTTTCTTCTAAAACTTCCCCAATCTCATTTAATAATTTTGCGTTTTTATGAGGGCTAACCGATAGGGTTGTTGTGAATAAATCATATCCATTTTCTTTTGCAAACAATGCAGTTTTACCCATTCTCAAAAGAAAACATTTTTCGCATCTTGCTCCGCCTTCTTTTTCATTTTCTAAGCCTTCGACCACACTTAAATATTCGTTTTCATCATATGGCAACTCCACGAAGCCCACATTAATATTCGGTTTCAACTCTTCAATCAATTGTTTTTGAGTGTCTCGCCTTTTTTCATATTCTTCCTTTGGATATATATTTGGGTTATAGTAAAAAACAGTCACATCAAAATCTTTCGACAAATCTTCCAAAACACCACTACTGCAAGGCCCACAGCAACTATGGAGCAATAATTTTTGTTTCATATAATCTCCTAAAATAAATCAATAACAAACCCAAGCACTGAACTTAAAACATAAAGCACACCAATAATAGTGAAGTTCTCTAGTTTGTTTGGATTTTGTTTGAAAAGTACCGCAATCGCAATCCCCGCGTTAGCACACAACCCTGCCACACACGAGCCAAAGGTTATAAGCCCATCAACAAAGAGTTGAGATATTGCAACAGATGCAACGCAGTTTGGAATCATTCCCACTATACACACAACAAATGGTTGAAAGATGCTAGTGCCAACCATAAACTTTTCAATTGCACCTTCTCCAACAAAATATAAAAGAATTTCAAAAGCCAAATTGAAAATTAAAATAAACGCAAATATTTTAAGTGAGTGGATTAATGGGTGATATATAAATTTCTTTAATGTGCTAGGATCTTTTTCTATGTTGTGCCCACAACAACCAATATCACAAACATTTGGCTTATTTATGTCTTCACATGAAACAATAACTGGTGTTGAATACTTCTTAGTATTTTCATTTTTAAAATCAATATTCACACAAAACTTAAACACAAAAAATGTTTTATTCGCTTCAGTCACAATAAAATTGCTTTTATTTTTTTTAAGTTTAATTTTGTTATAGATAAAGTTAACAATAAAACCAACAAGAATCGCATAAACAAGTTTTATTCCAAGCATTATGAACATCGGAACAATTGAATTTTTGTTTGATATCATAATTGGAATGGCTTCATCGCTTGTTGCAATAAAAACTGCAAGCAAAGTTCCCATTGCAATTTTTCTTTTTGCAAAAAGGTCTGTTGCTATCACTGAAAATCCGCATTGTGGTACTATTCCAAGCGTACCAGCAATTATTGGTGAAAATTTGCCAGATAAATGCTTATCGTGTTTAACATTTTTAGAACTTTTATCTTCAATTATTTCGATAATAATATAAACAACAAAAAGCACAGGAAAAACTTTTAAAGAATCATGAATTGCTTCCCAAATTGCTTCCAACATAATCTCACCCCCATTTTTAATTTATTAACACATTAAAATATCTAAATAAAAAGACATCATTTTATCTTTAACTTTTTTAATGTTTAAAAATTCTTAAACTCCCTTAAGCAATTTTAAAACACAATTTAACTTATTTAAAAAATAAAATTAAATAAAACTATAGTAGTATATACCACTTTATCAAAACAATCAAGTTTTTATAAAACAATGGTTTCGCATAATTCAACAAATTTCGCACATACTAAAAGTACAAAATATTCAAAAAGGAGAATAGAATGGAACATAAAAAAACTTTATCAATAATGACTTACTACACACTTGTTGGAATTATGGTTGCATTTGCTGTGTTCTTTGGTGTTTTTATTTGGACAAGTTCAATGCCACTATACGCACAAATTATGTATATTATAGTTCTAGCCTTACTAGTTGGTGTAACTGTTTTAGATATTATAAGTGTGAATGTTGATGGTATGCGTGGAACAGTTGGTTATATTCTATACGTTATCACTTTAATTAACATCATTTGCTCATTTATTTTCTATGGTTTATTTTCAACAAATGCGGTTCTATCTGGTGCTGATTTAGCATTGTTTACAATTGTTTTAGCTTTATCATACGGCATCAATGTTCTTGCTATTATCATCTACGCCATGGGAAACTGCGAAAGTTTCAGAAGATAATAAAAATCAAGTATGCTTTATGCTAAGATTAAATAGACTTCAAATTACTTTTATCCATGTAATAAGTTTTAAAAATAATAAAAAGTAAAACAAACAATCTAATTTTCTCAACTTATTTAAGTAACTTTAATGGTGATAAAGTGATAAAACATCACAAATTAGCATATTTAAAAAAGCAAAAAACCAAACAAGTTTGTTTGGTTTTTTTGATATACTATCTCTTTCTGAATTGAGGAGCTTTTCTTGCTTTTTTCAAACCTGGCTTCTTTCTTTCTTTTGCTCTTGCATCTCTTGATAAGAATCCAGCTTTCTTTAAATCAGTGTGAAGATTTTCATCTGCTCTATTTAATGCTCTAGCAATTCCTAATTTGATTGCTCCAGCTTGACCAGTTAAACCACCACCATGAACAGTTACAGCAACATCATATTTGTCACCAGCCTCAACTAATTCAAGAGGTTGTTTAGCAACTTGTTTTAATGTTCCAAGTGCGAAATATTCTTCAATATCTTTTCCGTTAATAATAAATTGACCTTTTCCGTTTGGAGTTAATCTAACTCTAGCGATAGAACTTTTTCTTCTACCTGTTCCTAAAACTGCATTAGTTTTAGCAACTTTTTTAGATGTTGATTTTTTAGGTGCAACTTTTTTTGTTTCTTCAGCCATTATCTACCTTCCCCCTTTAAAGTTACCTTTTTAGGATTTTGAGCTTGATGAGGATGATTTTCATCTTTATAAACTTTTAATTTCTTAGCCATTTCTCTGCCAAGTGTGTTTTTGGGAAGCATACCTTTAACCGCTTTCTCTAACACATAATCACTTTTCTTTTCCATCAAATCTTTGTATTGAACTTCTTTAAGTCCGCCTGGGAAACCAGAATATCTACGATCTAATTTTTGAACATCCTTTTTTCCAGTTAAAATCATTTTATCTGTGTTGATAACAACAACATAATCACCACAATCAACATGAGGAGTGAAAATAGGTTTATGCTTACCTCTAAGAATAGCAGCAACTTGACTAGCAACTCTACCTAGTGGCATATTTTTAGCATCAACCAATAACCATTCACGGCTCACGGTTTCTTTTTTTGCCATTAAAGTTTTCATAACTTTCTCCTATAATTTTTCAATTAAATATTCTTTAGCATCTCAATTTCACGACCTAAAATTTTAAGGGGCTAATTTAAAATAATAGTATTCGCAAATTTACGCTCAATAATAATATATCATTTAAACCAATTTGTCAAGGTTTTTTCAACAATAAATTCATTTAACACAAATGTTTTTGCGGATCTTATAACAAAAATTATTAAACAAATAAAGCATTTAAAACTTAAAAATTTTTTATAAATAAACTTGGTTTATTAAAATTTTAACATTTTTCTTGCTAAAACAAATTAAAAATGATATTATATCGATAGTTTGAGGTTGAATTATAAAAATTTTATCTCATTTTAATTAAAATTTGCCATTATAATTAAGAACAATGCGTTATTTTTTTAACCATCATAACCCTAAACTAACGATTTAACTATCATTAAATAATTATGATGTGAAAAATTTAAACTGTAATACGGCAATTTTATTTATTTAAAAGCCGTTTTAAATTATATAATTTTTTTAAACTATACAATTAAAAAAGGGTTTAAATAAAACAAAAAAATCTATGCTGATGTAGCACAGTTGGTAGTGCAATTGATTCGTAATCAATAGGTCACCGGTTCGAGTCCGGTCATCAGCTCCAAGCAAATAAAAGGTTTTTCAAATGAAAGACCTTTTATTTTTTAATGAAATTGATCCCAACGGTTCAATGATATTCCTTCGTAATGATATTACTAATGCCATGATATTTTGATATCGCAAAAGTAATGGTTCAATTTTATATCATTATGAATGAAAGTGAGTAATATCATTGACCAAAGGCCAATATCATTGGCAAACTGCCAATATTATTAAATAAGATAAAATAAAAATGCTCAATTTTAGTCGCGAAATCAAAGAAAAATAGTTAAAAAACACTTTTGGTTGTACACATAAGAAAATAGGCTTTAATGTAATCGATGTGGGAATCTCTTCTTGTTTCGCGGTTTACTTAATAAAAAAACTAGCAAATACTAAAAATTGCTAGTTTTTTATTTATATTATTACATTATGCAATTATTGAAAATCAATAACATTAACAAATTGCAATAGTTTTTCTTTATACTTTGTTTCGCATTTTGGTAAATATGAAGCAGCAACCACCGAAATCCAACTTTTAATATAATGAACATCAGTTCCGCTTTTTTTCGCATATAACTCAATATACTTTTCGCCAAGTTCCTCTTTTCCATCAAGCATAAATATTAAGTAACTCATTGCAACATCGGCAGAAGCATTTCCTTGAGTTGCGTGAGCCCAATCAACAACATACACACCATCTTTTCCCACAATAACATTGCTTAAAGCATAATCTCCGTGTAACACTTTATCGTGCTTAGAAAAGCCTTCAACCCTTGAATGAAGATCAAACTTTATTGTGCTACTCAAATCTGTTTCTTCAATTTTTCTATTCATTTTATCAGCCAACTTTGTTAGAAGCGGTGCTTTTTGTGAGTGAATTTTCATTTGAGTTTCCACAAATAAATCAAGATACTTACTAAGTTTACTAGGATTTTCTTCAATTAATTGTTCTAAGGTTTTACCTTCAACAAAGTCCATTACGATAGCCCATTTGCCATCTTTTTTTGTAACTTCTTGAAGTTTTGGAATCAATAAATTTGTTTCTTCAACCCGCGCTTGATTAAGAGCTTCATTTAAAATATCTGATTTTGAATATGTTGTGTCGAATAACTTAATAAGTTTATCATTTTCTCTATAAATAACTTTTCTATCTCTAACAGCAACTTTATTTTCTATTTCCATTTTCTATCTCCCCTTTTTTAACACTATTTTCTTTTACCATAGTATGCATTTAAATACATTTGTTTAATTTCTTCAATTAGCGGATATCTTGGGTTTGCACCTGTGCATTGGTCATCAAAAGCATTTTCACTCATTTCATCAAGAGTACTTAGGAATGTGTTTTCATCAACACCATAGTCTTTGATTGTTTCTTTAATACCAATTTTAGCTTTTAATTCGTTGATAGCCTTGATTAAATTTTCCAAACTTTCTTGGTCATTTTTGCCACCAAATCCTAAATATTCAGCAACCTCAGCATATCTTCTAAGCGTGTGTGGGTGATCATATTTAGGGAACGTTCCCATTTTTGCAGGAACTTCTTCAGCATTAAATCTTAAAACTTCTTCAAGCATTAACGCATTGGCAATTCCGTGTGCAATATGGTGATAAGCGCCAAGTTTATGCGCCATTGAGTGGCAGACACCTAAAAATGCATTTGCAAAAGCCATACCAGCCATAGTGGCAGCATTAGCCATCTTTTCACGCGCAACTGGATCGTTTGCACCATTTTCATAAGCACTTGGAAGATAATCAAAAATCAATCTCATACTCTTTAATGCTAAGCCATCAGTATAGTCTGTTGCCATCATAGAAGCGTATGCCTCTAAACAGTGGCTAAGCGCATCAATTCCACTAGCACTTGTTAACCCCTTTGGTGCATTCATCATAAAATTAACATCAACAATTGCCATATTAGGAAGAAGTTCATAATCAGCAAGTGGGTATTTCACGCCATTTCTTTCATCAGTAATAACCGCGAATGGAGTTACTTCACTTCCTGTTCCCGCGCTAGTTGGAACAGCAATAAAGTATGCTTTTTCACCCATTTTTGGGAATATGTATACCCTTTTTCTAATATCCATAAACCTCATGGCAAGGTCTTTAAAATCAACTTCAGGGTGTTCGTATAAAACCCACATAATCTTACCTGCATCCATAGCAGAACCACCACCAATTGCAATAATGCAATCTGGCTTAAAGCTATCCATTTGCTTTGCACCTTCCATAGCACAAGCAAGCGTTGGATCTGGTGCAACATTTGAGAATGTTGAATACACAATTCCCATTTCATCTAATTTATCTGTAATTGGTTTTGTGTAACCATTATTGAATAAGAATGAGTCTGTTACAATAAACGCACGTTTTTTTCCTAAAACATTTTTTAATTCATCTAAAGCAACTGGAAGGCAACCCCTATTCATATAAACCTTATATGGAGTTCTAAACCAAAGCATATTCTCTCTCCTTTCTGCAACCATTTTGATATTTAGTAATTGTTTGATTCCAACATTTTCGCTAATACTGTTTCCGCCCCAAGAACCACAACCTAATGTTAGCGATGGAGCTAGTTTAAAGTTATAAATATCACCAATCCCACCTTGTGCAGATGGTGTGTTAACTAAAACCCTGCAAGTTTTCATTTTGCTATAAAATTTTTGCAGTTTCTCTAATTCGCTTTTTTCATCGATATAAATTGAAGATGTGTGTCCAAGTCCGCCATCTTCAATCAGCCTTTCTGCTTTAGCAATTGAATCATCAAAGTCCTTAGATTTATAGAAAGCAAGAACAGGGCTAAGTTTTTCATGGGCAAATTCTTCAGAAAGTTCCACGTTCTCAACTTCACCAATAAGAATTTTTGTAGACTCTGGAACATCAACTTCAGCAAGTTTTGCGATAGTATGAGCAGTTTGACCAACTATTTTTGCATTTAAAGCACCATTTATAATAATGGTTTTTCTAACTTTTTCGGTTTCCTCAGCATTCAAGAAATAACAACCACGATTAATAAATTCAGCTTTCACCTTATCATAAATACTTTCATCCACAATAACAGATTGCTCACTAGCGCAAATCATTCCATTATCAAATGTTTTACTATGAATAATTGAACTAACAGCAAGTGTGATATTTGCAGATGAATCAATAATAGCAGGAGTGTTTCCCGGGCCAACACCCAACGCTGGTGTTGAACTTGAGTAAGCAGACTTAACCATTGCGGGCCCGCCAGTTGCTAAAATTAAATCAGATTCCCTCATAAGTTGATTTGTTAAATCCAAACTTGGCTCAGATATCCAACCAATAATATCTTTTGGCGCTCCAGCTTTAACTGCCGCATCTAACACGATTCTAGCCGCTTCAATTGTTGATTTTTTCGCTCTTGGATGTGGGCTAATAATAATGCCATTCCTTGTTTTCAAAGAAATTAAAGTTTTGAAAATCGCAGTTGATGTTGGGTTTGTTGTGGGGATTATACCACAAATAACACCAATAGGCTCAACAATTTTCTTTATACCAAAAGCTTTATCTTCTTCAACAACGCCAACGGTTTGAGTGTTTTTATAAGCATTATAAATATATTCCGATGCGAAATGATTTTTAATAACTTTATCTTCCACAACCCCCATACCAGTTTCTTCAACTGCCATCTTTGCCAATTGAATTCTATTCGAATTGGCAGCCACCGATGCCTCAAAGAAAATTTTATCAACTTGCTCTTGAGTGAATGTTGAAAACTCTTTTTGTGCTTTTCTAACTCTTTCAATTAATTCTTCTAATTTCTCAGAAGCACTTAATTCATTTGATAATTCTTTTTCTTCCATTTTAATTGTCCTTTTATAAATTTTTTGTTGCTCATAATATATATTAAGATTAAACCGCGAATAAAGTTTACAAACTTTCACTAGGTCTTCTCTAAACCATTTAAGCAAACTAGCATCATCAAATATATTTTTTTGATTTTATACCAATACAATTTTATCTTTAAGCCTAAATAAAGTCAATTATAATAATAAATAATTTAAAAAAATGATATTAGATTCACTACTTATTCTTAACAATCCATCAACTCTTTATGTGCTTTAAGTGGCAATTAATACTTAGAAAACCACAACATAATATTCGGAATAAGATTATCTATAAAAACAATAGGCGATTACCCAATTTGATTTTGCCAAATATGAAAAAGTTGGCCATATAGCCAACTCTAATCTTATAATTCCATTGAACTATCATCGTTTGAATCATCAAGCCCACTTTCAGAATCAAAAACAACTTCTCCATTAATTTCTGGGACATTGCTTCCAATAAAACTGATTGCACTCTCTTGAGCTTCATCAACTTGATTTTTATCACCCTTCTTTAAAGACAAATATTCTTTGATTTCAGCATTTCTTTCTGCAACTCTTTTATTGTTTATTAATATTTCTCTAATTGATTCTTTTGCTCCAGCTCGTACTTCATTTCTTGAATCCGCATATTTATCAACAACACTTTGTATTATGTTATCACTTTTTGAAACAACCATATTATCAATTTGAGCAGTTAGTTTATCAGTGCCATGGAAATTAATTTGATGAGCAACATAATTGATTGGGTTAACTCTCACAATATATGGCTTCGTAGACAACATTTTACCATCATTTTCTTCAACTGTAACACGATACCAAAAACTATTTGGAGCAAGTTCGCCATCTTTAATCGAGTTATACTCTGCTCCCGCTGTCATAGCACCTTTAAATGGAGTGTATGAACCGCCAGAAATCATATAGATCGGTTTATTTTCTTTCCTTCCATTAACACTCTCTCCAACAACCGCACTCTTGAAATAACTCATAGTTGTTCTAGCAAGATATATATCAGCACCACCTCGCTTAGTTGCTCTCTCTTCCATTTTTCTTCCAATATATGCACCAGTTGTTGCTGTGTTGTTCCAGTTGATTGTTCTTATTCCAACAGTTGCGTTTTCAACTTTATCATCTTGCAACGCAACATTGATTAATGCATCATTACAAACTTTACCACTTAAACCTAAAGCTTCTTGCAAAACTCCATAAACATCAATTTGGTGATTTTTTAAAATTCTGTGTTCTTCGGTTCCTCTAACCATTGCAACAATTTTTCCATCTTTAGCAAGGTCTTTAAAAAGCGAATAAAAATAGGCCACTTGCTCTTGATACGATAACATTTCACCATCTCTTGATTTTGGAATATATGTGAAAAGTCCACCATTCAACACAACCAAAGCATTTTCGCTATCTTTCATAAGCGAAACATTATATTCCAACTCTTTCAAATAAGGATTTCTTTTGCTAAACGCTTCACCGTTTGCGCCAATAGTTGTGCAAGCGTAGCCCATATCAACATTTGAAATCTCATTTAAGCCAATATCATTTCTTTTTAACACATAGTTAAACACATTTGGCGTTGTTTGAGAAACATCAATGCTCATTTTATCCAAAATCATTTTTCTTATATCATCGCCATTTTTCTTAATATGATCAGCATTTAATTTTCCGCCTTCCATACTCATCTCTAAATTCTTCATATCTCCACCACCCTACATCTCTAAACTATTATTACTTTCAGTTTCAGTGTTTGATTCAACTTCAGATTCATCAATAGTTTCTTGTTTATCTTCTTTGCTCGAATATTTCTCTAATAAATACTCTTCAAAACCTTTTGGTTCTTTTCTTGGTTTTTCAGTTATTTTTTTGATTATTTCTTCTCTTGCTTCTTTCTCAACACAATTAATAGTACTTAATAAATCATTGATTTTGTTGTTTATGATATCTTCACTTTCATCATAAACGCCGTTTATTGCACGCATAGCCTGCCTTGCTCTTTTTTCCTTAATATGAGTGTTTAATGCGTTTGTTGGAGTGAAAAATGCAAACGCAGGTACAATTTTAGGATATCTTATTCCAGTTGGCGAAATTGAATCTGCGTAAGGGTTTGGCTGAGAACTAACTGCCACCCAAACAGCAGTTTGCTTATATATATCTGGTAAAGCCATTCCCGCACCATACGTTCCACCACCACTTGCAGGCAAACTCATGCAAACAACATCGTGATAGCATTGTTCACCATTTTCATCAATTCTTATTGTTCTATCTGTTTTCATACTATATTGATGAGTGTGACCAATAACACACATATCTGCATTATCAACATTTCTAAGCAATCTAAAAGTTCCATCAATATTTCTTATTCCAGTTCCGTGATGAGTAACAACACCAAAATGGAATTTTCCGTCTTCTGCTAATGGTTGGCGAAGAATTAAATCTGTGTTTGCATAAAAAGGTGCAAAAGCCTTGCCCACACCTGCAATATCCGCAGCCACCTTTGTTGGAGAAACACCAACCGCTCTTGTTATCCTATCTTCGTGGTTCCCACTATGCACAACCGCAATTTTACCAGAGTCATCTAAATGCTTTAAAACTCTTGCTAATTTTCTATCGCCTTTTGCAATTTTTAAAACCTCTGCAAAAGTATCAAGTTCTTCTTGTGGATTTAACAAATCTTCATATGCATCAGACTTGCTCCCAATTATCGCTGAGTTTATTCCATCACCTAAAATAAACACAACCGCATTTTCTTGACTATCTGCATATTGCAAATTTTCCATTAATCCTTTAATATCGAAATCCGATGATCCAATATGCGTGTCACTTAAAAAACATACTTGAAGAGTGTCAAATTTATCAGAATAATCCTTAGTTATATCTTTAACTGTAACATTCTTATTGTTGTAAGCAGTTTCTCCAACCTGCTCACGATACTTTTTCCCTAATTTTTCTATTTCTGGAAAATTACTTACCATTCCACCTGCTCCTTAAAATTTAATACCTATATATTAACATAACTGAAAAATTTGTCAAGATACAATTTAAAAATACTTATGTATGAAAACTAAAAACCTCACAATAATTATTTAAAAACCACACAAAAACAACTATTCTAATCATTGCTAAAAACTCACATATTTAATACTATTTGATTTGCCTACCTTGGAAATAAAAAAAGCGAGCAGCTAAGGCTCGCTAAATTTTAATAAGGAACTTTTTTGGCATAAGTGACCGTTTTAAAATTTTAGCAGAAACGAAGTTTTGCAACATTGGTTGATTTATTTATCCAAATAACGAAAACGAAAAAACAAGCAAAAAGCGAGCAGAACAAGGCTCGCTAAAATTTTAATAGGGAGTTTATTAGCATAAATGACCGTTTTAAAATTTTAGCAGAAACGCAGTTATGCAACATTGCTTAGATATAATTATTTAAAGAATGGCAACAAAAAAACAAGCAAAAAGCAAGTAAGACAAGGCTCGAATAATTTTCAAGATAGGAGTTTATAATCGAGCAAATTTATATAAGCGACACGAAGTGGCATTTAATATAAACTAAGTGATTTTGTGTTGTTAACTTAGTTCACAACCCAAGTTGCTAAACGCAACTCCTTGATAAATCAAGGTATCACTGTTTTGATTAACATCAGTTGCTGGCAAGTATCCCTTCGGGCTGTTTGCCGACAACTTTCGATAATATAAATTGCGATGATTCAAAACTGAGAGCTTTTGCGTTTAGCAAAAATGCTTGGGAACACTTCCCAAGCGTAAGTGCGATTAGCACTGCTCTCTTTCTGTTTATTCTTATAAATGACTATTTTGAAAATTATTCAGAAACGAAGTTATGCAACTTTGGTTGATTTATTTATCCAAATAACGAAAACGAAAAAACAAGCAAAAAGCGAGCAGAACAAGGCTCGCTAAAATTTTAATAGGGAGTTTATTAGCATAAATGACCGTTTTAAAATTTTAGCAGAAACGCAGTTATGCAACATTGCTTAGATATAATTATTTAAAGAATGGCAACAAAAAAAACAAACAAAAAGCAAGTAAGACAAGGCTCGAATAATTTTCAAGATAGGAGTTTATTAGCATAAATGACTATTTTGAAAATTATTCAGAAACACAGTATTACGAAGCTTTTTGCTTGTTTTTTATTTGATGTAGGTTTTTCCACCCATATACTTCCTCAACACCTCAGGAATATAAATCGATCCATCGGCTTGAAGATGATTTTCAATGAATGCTATTAACATTCTTGGTGGGGCAATAACGGTGTTGTTTAGAGTGTGTGGGAATTTTGTTCCTTCATCGGTCTTATATCTAATTTTCAATCTTCTTGCTTGCGCTTCTGTTAGATTAGAACAACTGCCAACTTCAAAGTATTTCTTTTGGCGAGGGCTCCATGCTTCAACATCTAAGCTTTTATATTTCATATCGGCAAGGTCACCACTACAACACTCTAGTGTTCTAACTGGGATTTCCATACTTGTGAAAAGTTCAACTGTGTAGTTCCACATTTTGTTATACCACTCTTCACTATCTTCTGGTTTACAAATAACAATCATTTCTTGCTTTTCAAATTGGTGAATTCTATAAATCCCCCTTTCTTCAATGCCATGAGCACCTTTTTCTTTTCTAAAGCAAGGTGAATAAGAAGTTAAAGTTAATGGCAATTCTTTTTCATCGATGATTTGATTAACGAATCTTCCAATCATAGAGTGTTCGCTTGTTCCAATAAGGAATAAGTCTTCCCCTTCGATTTTATACATCATACTTTCCATCTCTTCGAAACTCATAACGCCAGAAACGATATCTGATTTAATCATAAATGGTGGAATAACATATGTGAAGCCTTTATCGATCATAAAATCACGAGCGTAAGTTAAAACAGCCGAATGAAGTCGGGCAATATCGCCAGTTAGATAATAAAATCCTTGGCCAGAAACTCTTCTAGCACTGTCAATATCAGCACCTTTCAACCTTTCCAAAATATCTAAATGATATGGCACTTCAAATGGTTTTTCTTTTGGTTCTAAGTATCTTTTAATCTCAACATTTTTAGAATCATCTTCACCAATTGGAACGCTATCAGCAATCATATTTGGCAAACGATACATAATTTTTAAAAATTTTTCATCAAGTTCAGCTAGGCTTGAAGCAATTTCATCAACTCTATCTTTAATTGATTTCAACTCATCTTTAACTTTATTTGCTTCATCTTTTTTACCTTCTCTAAGCAATTTGCCAATTTGGTCACTCATAGTGTTTCTTTTATTTCTAAGGTCGCTATCTTCATTTTTAAGTTCTCTAATTTTTGAATCTAAGTTTAAAACCTCATCAACAAGTGGAAGTTTTTCATTTTGGAATTTTTTCTTAATATTCTCTTTAACCAACTCAGGATTTTTTCTAATAAAATTAATATCTAACATACTTCACCTTCTTTAAAGTAAACAATTTATTGGTTAATTTATACCATATTTTAACATAAATTGCAATTATATAAACACAAAAAAATAAGTGATGAACCACTATTTCATCACTTTTTAATACACAAGTAAATTAATGTTAAATATTATCAATTTCTTTTAACAATTTTTCCAAAGCCCTTCCACGATGCGAAACACTATTTTTTTCTTCCTCGCTAGCAACCGCAAACGTTTTGCCCAAATCATTTGAAAAGAAGATTGAATCATAACCGAATCCATTATCGCCCTCAGGTTTTGCAGTTATAACACCATCAGTTTGCCCTTCAACTTCAATTGCCCTACCATTCGGAGAAATAAGTGCAATAGCACAATTAAAATATGCACTTCTATCAGCTTTACCTTCCAATTCTTTTAAAACTTTATTTCTATTTGCCTCACTATTGCCGTGCCCTCCAGCATATCTAGCACTATAAACGCCTGGCGCACCATTAAGGGCATTAACGCATAGGCCAGTGTCATCTGCCACAACATAATATTTAAGCCCTTGAGCTTCACAAAATTTATGAATAGCTTCGGCCTTAATCAATGCATTTTCTCTCGCAGTTTCACCATTCTCTTCAATATCATCATTAAATCCAATTTCTTTCATTGTGATAATATTAAAATCGTTCAATATTTTCTTAAACTCTTTAACTTTATGTTCGTTTGAACTAGCCAAAACCAACGTTTTCATATAACCCTCCAAATTTAAAGCAATGATATCACATTTTGCCACAATTTCAAAATAAAAAGCATAGAATATATAAACATACGTTTGATTTTAACTCAAGTTAAATGTATAATAACTCATATTTAAAAAGGGTTGCACAATGGATAACACAACACAAGATTATAGAAAAAAAGAAGGATTAAATGTAGGTTTTTGGGGTCTATGCTCAAATATTTTTCTTTTTATAGTAAAATTCACAATTGGATTAATCGCTAACAGCATAACCACCATAACAGATGCTATTAATAATTTATCCGACACTGCCAATAGCATTCTTATGATTTTCAGTTTCAAAACATCTGGAAAACCAGCCAACTCAAAGCACCCATATGGTTATGCGAGGTTTGAATATGTGGGCGGGCTTTTTATTTCTATTTTTATTTTATTTATTGGAATACTACTTTGTAAAACTTCTATCGAAAAAATACTTAAGCCAGAAACATTATCAATATCATGGGTTTTATATGTTGTTTTAGTACTCTCAATATTAGTTAAAATCTTGATGCAGATTTATTATATTAGTAAAAATAAAAAGCTAAAATCTTTAGCAATAAAAGGGTTAATTCAAGACTCTAGATTTGATTCCATTGGCACATTTATAGTTTTAATTTCAATCATAATTTATAATATTTGGAAAATCAACTTGGAAGGCTATTTCGGGGTTATTTTGGCGTTGATTATTATTTATTCAAGTATTAAATTAATATTAGAAATTGTTTCCCCTCTCATTGGTGAAAGAGCTCAAGAACAATTCGTTTTTGATATTAAAACAAAACTTAACGACTATTCTATTGTACTTGGGATCCACGATATTATGGTTCATTCATATGGAACAAATAAAAATTTTGTTGTGGCTCATATATTAGTTGATTCAACTATTCCAGTTATGGAAATCTATGATAAAGTTTCACAAATAGAACGCGAGTTTGGTGAAAGATATGATATACATCTAACTTTGCATGTTGATCCAGTAGAGATAAACGACATTGAAGAAAAAGAAATGAAAAATAGAATAAACAACCTGCTTTCTAAAAAATATGACAACTTAACTATCACAAATTTTAGAATAGTTCATCAAAAACATAAGGATATTATAATTTTAGAAATCGTTGTTCCATTTGACTTAACTCTAAAGAAGTCAGAAGTTCAAGCATACTTAAGTGAAAACATTTTAGGCAAACGCAAATATCAATTCATAATTGATTTTGATAAGCCCTACACCCCAACAATGCACAACACCAAGAAGTTTTAAATTAAAAAGGTTGAATTTTAACCATATCGGTTATTTTTCAACCTTTTTTACCATCAATTTTTAAAGGAACTCTTTAATCATATTTCTGATTTTTATTTTAATCGGTTTTGTGGCTTCGGTTAAAGGCAACTTTGGAATTCCGCAATCGAATCCAACAAGTTTCATAGCGTATTTAATTGGAATTGGATTAACCTCAGCAAACATCAACTTAATTAATGGGTTTAATGCTAATTGAAGCTCCTTTGAATAGTCTATGTTTCCTAGAAAGTAGTTATCGCAAATTGCGGTCATATATTTTGGCAATGCATTTCCCACAACGCTTATAACTCCAGCACCACCAACACTAAGTATTGGAACGGTTAATCCATCATCACCACTATATATAGCAAAATCTTCATCACAAAGCCTTCTAATTTCGCTTATTTGACTTATATTTCCACTTGCTTCTTTTATTCCAACAATGTTATCAATTTCACTTAACGCTTTAACTGTTTCAGGCTGAATATTAACCCCAGTTCTTGATGGAACAGAATACAAAATAATCGGTATATCAACCGCCTTCGCAATTGCAGAATAATGTTCAATTAAACCCTTTTGTGTGCATTTATTATAATAAGGAGTCACGTGCAACAAACAATCAGCACCCAGTTTTTCAAATTTCCTGCTGTTTTCTATTGCAGTTTTTGTGCAGTTGCTTCCAGCTCCAACAATAACAGGCACTCTATGATCAACATATTCAACAGCAAAATCCACCACTTCTTCTCGTTCTTTTTGCGTTAATGTTGCCGATTCCCCAGTTGTTCCTAAAAACACGATTGCCCTTGCACCATTTTCGATTTGAAAATCAATCAACTTTTTAAACACATTATAATTAACCTTTCCACTTTTAGTAAAAGGTGTTACTATTGCAGGTGCATATCCTTTAAAAATCATATCACTCCCCCTTTAATAACATTGGCTGAATTTGTTTATTTTCATATGCTTGAATTAGAGTATCTTCAATTAAGCTCCAATCAGCAATCAACGATTTTGGTTTTTTTATAGCATCGTCTTGCCCAAAAGGAACAAAATAAATATTTTTCATTGCAATTAATTTTCCAAGGTTGATTGCATTTATTCCAAGTGCATCATTTGAGGATATTCCGATCACAACTGGCTTATTATTTCGCATGTGTGATTTTGCAACCATTGTTACCGCATTATCAGTTATAGCGTTCGCAATTTTACTCAATGTGTTACCCGTGCAAGGAGCAATAAGCATTATATCTATTAAGTTATTTGGTCCTATTGGCTCCGCACTAACCAAGCTATCAACCACGCTATTACCCGTTATATCTTCTAGTTTTTTTATAAAGTCTTTAGCATCTCCAAATCTAGTGTTTGTTTCTTTAACACTATTCGTTATAATTGGCAACACATTATAACCCTTTTCCACTAACGCCTTAACTTGCGCTAATATTTTATCGTGCGTACAAAAAGAACCAGTTATAGCAAAACCTATATTTTTAAGCATTATTCAATCTCCTTTAATATTCTTTCAGTCATATATTCACCTGCCGTTTGTGATGCATATCTCATCGGCAATGCTGGTGCATGAACAAAAGTAAAGTTTTTAACCAAACTAGAATCTAAGCAATCCACCGATGCAGTTTCAATTAAAATCGTGTTCTTTGCAAATTTGTTAATTGTTTTCTCATCGATAAATTTAAATGGTCGAGTGTTAACAACAACATCAAATTCATTTAAGGCATTCACCCACTCTTCTTTTAGATAACACTCATCACAAAAGCTATAACATTTTTGATAATCTTCGAAAGTATAAGAAGCAATTGCATATTTCACACCAAGTTTTGCAAAAAGCATAGCACATGCTTTTGTTATTCTTCCCGATCCTAAAAGCAATACTTTATTTTTGAAAATAGAGCGTTCACTTTTTTCCAGAATTAGTGCAAGCACACCTTCAGCAGTTAAGTTTGCATTTTTAATTGTGAAAATTTCATCATCCATAATGTTTATGTATTTTATATTTTTTCTTTTAATAACATCTTTATATTTTTCAATACTTGCTCCTGCAAAAAGTATTATATCGTTTGGTAAACTTTCAACTTCTAAAGGCAAAAACTTTTTCGCTGGCGAAAAAACTAAAACATCTGTGTTTTTATATTCTAATTTTTTTTCATCATACACCTTTGTTTCATAACCTAAATTACCTAATGTTTGCTTCACAACTAAATTTCGTTTGTCTGAAACATCAATAAAAAATCTCATATTCATCTCCTTACTAAAAATCTATATGAGCAAAAAAAAATATTGGTTAAAAGCAAACCAATAAACTCACAATTAAAAGCAATTTTTCATATAACACAATATGGAAAACATAAAAAAATATTTTGCAGGTGCAAACACAAGTTTAGGTTTTTATAACCTATTTAATAATATTATTGATAATTCAAAAGAATCTTTCTTATATATTCTAAAAGGTGGCCCAGGAACTGGCAAAAGCACACTTATGAAAAAGGTTGCAAAGCATTTCTTATTTAAAGGAGAAGAAGTTGAATGCTTTTATTGTTCTTCAGACAGTGCCAGCCTTGATGGCGTGAGAATTGTGAGCAAAAACATTGCCATTGTTGATGGAACTGCTCCACATTTATCTAATCCTAAAATAATCGGAATAACTGATAGAATAATTAATCTTGGTAATTATATTAAAGATGACATTTTATCTTGCAAAGATGTGCTTTCAAAACTAACTGAAGAAAAATCTAACCACTTTAAGATAGCTTATAACTATCTTGGAATCGCAGGAAATTTATATAAAACTAATAATATTCTTTTGCAAGAATATATTTCTGATGATTTAGTCAATAATGAGATTAATAAAATATTAGCCAAATATAATTTTAATCGCTTAAGCAAAAAAGGAATGTGTAGAGAATTATTTTTAAATGTGTTTGAAAAAACTGACTCAGATTTTATAAATCAAAACTATTCCGACATCTTGTATGTTTCAAATAATCAACTATTAAACGAACTAACTTTCAATAAATTAAAGGGCATTTTGGTTGATTTTGGTTATGATACTATCGATTTTAAAAATCTATTAAATCCAACTTCAACTGATGCAATTTATATTAAAGAAATTGATAAATTAATAAAAAGAAAAGACTGCATTTTTCCAACGAAACAAATAAAAGCAAATCAAAAAGAAATTGATAACGCAATATCAAATGCCATTAAATCCTTAGAAGATGCAAAATCTAAGCATTTGGAAATTGAAAAATATTATATTTCACATATAGATTTTCAAGGAATCGATAGCGAAACTAATGAACTTTTAAAAACGCTTGATAGCAAAATTAAATAGATACAAATATAATTTATAAATAAGATTTCAATCTGCTTTTAATAAAAAAACACTTTAATTAGCCTATTAAAGTGTTCTTTTATTAATTGTCAAACTTGTATATACACTTATTCCTTAAATCCGTTTGTAATAAAATTAATTAATTTTTTAGCAGGTTCAATTAAGTTGTTTGTGCCATATAAATAACCTATGCAAACACCAACTAAAATTATAACTATTATAAACACAATCCAAGAAAATTTCTTTCCTCCAATCATCACTTGAATTAAGGCGAATAATATGGCAAGTGTTCCACCACCAATAATTCCCCAAACTAAATAATGGCCATAATGATCCATAAATAATCTTATATTAACAAAAAAATCATTCGTGCTCGTTGAATATTTTTGAATTAAAATGAACGCTACCGCAAACACGCATAATATTGAAAAAATCAAAGAAAGGATTCCAAAAAACTTGCGTTTTTTTCTTTTGCGTTTTTTCTCATCGGCAGATAGTTTATTAATTCTTTTGCTGTTCTCTTTTGCCAAATTATCGGCTTTTTTGCTAACCGCCACAGCATCGCCCATTGGAATTTCTTTTCCAAACTGAGTTGCGTTGCTTTCGGTGTTGATTGTTGGGATATCAAAATCATCAGGAGCTGTTACCCGCTGTGGAACATATTCTTGAGGTGAATTTTGCTGAGGTTGTGGTTGAGTTTGAGGTGGTCTTGGTTGTGGTCTTTGTTGATTAGGAAGTTGATTATTTTGTTGTCTTCGCTGATTGTCTTGATATTGCTGAGATAATGAATTTTGATTGATTTGATTTTGCGAGTTATTTCGAATAGCCTCACTTCTTTGCTGAGTAGTCTGAGAAGTATTTTGAAAAGTTGAAATTGATGTTTTACTCATAGCAGTTTGTGAGCTTTGATTTGTGTTTGCATATTGCGGGCGAGTAGCATTTGTTTGCACTGCCACCTTTTGCGGTTCAATCTTTGCAAGTGGAACAAACTCTCCTTGTGAATCTTCATTATTATCATCTAGTTTTGGTTTATTCTCTTCCCTAGTTTGGCTCTCTTTTCTACTCTTTTCTAATTCCTCTTGTTTTTCTTCTAATAGTCGTTTTTGTTTTGCAAGGGTTTCTTCTTTTCTTTTTATCTCTTCCGCAATTGCTTTTTGCCTTGCCAAATAATCCTTTTGAACTTTTATAAAATCATTGACATCTTTGCTTCTTTTCCTTAAATTTAAAGACCTAGCAAACACAGCAACATTAGCATAGTTGTTTTTAGGTGGAGTATCTTTCACCAAACTATACTTTTGCAATGCTTCTAAATTTGCTCCACAAATTGGGCAAACATCTAAACTATTAACTTTAACACCGCAATTTGGACAAAACATATATTTTATTTTTCCATTTTTTTCTATTTCTATTTAATTATAACTATTTTCTTTCACATTATCAAATAAATTAATAAGTTTTGTAAAATTTGGCAACTCGCTTTTTAAATTGAGTAAAATTTAAATAACGCAATTGGGGTAACAAGTTTTTATACAATTAAATATTTGATTGTTTTCATTGAGTTGACAACATTGTAACAATAATGTTAAATTTGTAATATATAAAACAAAAGGAGAAAAAAATGAATAAAACAAAAAGAGGTTTGCAACTTGCCGCTGCTATCACCAGCATTGCATTTGCAGGAGTATTAATCATCGGCTCAATTTATATTCTTGCTCTCATACAAGATTTAATTAGTGCTGGAATGGAGTCTGGTCCTGAATATAGGTTAATTCAATTGTCTTACATTTTAATCATATTATTATCAGTAGCAATTATTATAATTTCAACATTTATTTGCAAAAAACCTAACGAAAAAATGCATAAAGGTCTTTGCATCACAGACTTAATTCTTAATGCCGTTTTAGCTGTGTTATACATAATCGCGGGTTCTCTATGGTTATTACTACCACTAGC
>CAKVOF010000015.1 GCA_934778125.1 uncultured Clostridia bacterium | reverse complement strand
GATAACATATGGGTTGGAGAGAATTCAGAAAGAGCGATACTTATAAATGAGTTAGGTAATGAAAATATTGAGGTTGAAAAAGGCGATGAAAAGGGTGATCCACTTAATAAACACTATAAAATCACACTTGATGATTTTTGGAAAAACCACAAAGATAACAAAAGTGTGTGTGGGGTATTCTTAAGAACATATGATGAATTGAAGTTATTTTTAGATGCCACAACCAGCTTGAATGATAGTGAAAATTTAGATATGAGAATTGCTAATAACTATGACTTTTATAGAGAAAATAATTATGGAAAATTTTCTGTTATAACTAGTTATGAAAATATGATATATGTTGATGATAATGTTGAAAAGGGTGTTGAGAGAAGTGCTGAAAATATGAAACCAATAATGAGATTCAACAATGGTAGATTAGACAAAGTTGATATATATAATTTAAGTGACATTGATATAACAGATTGGATTGATGACAAACAGAAGGATACTTTTAGAAAAATTATAGAAAACCCTTTGACTGGGGAAGATTTTGATAATTTGCCAAAAGAATATCCTGAATGCGAATTGGATCTAAAATAACCAATGAAAAATGTTTTAATTAATTAATAAAAAACAATATGTTTTGAAATATATGCAAAGCAAAACATGTTGTTTTTTTATTTTTATTTTCGTTTTTATTTTGAAATATCTAACGGTTTATGCTGTGCCTATAATAATGATATGTTAAATGTTATGTATAATGTGTTAAAACTAACCCAGTCTTTTTTTCTATTCGACATTATAATTTAAAAATCTTTTTCCCGTTTGACAACTTTTTCATTTAAAATAAATAAATATATATAGTGTGATAAAGGGGGAATTATGAACTTTGTAAAGAAAACAATTCTGCTTTCAAATGATAAAAATGAACTTGCGGTATTAAACATTTTTAAAGAAGATAACAATACGTTTGGTGGGCTAAAACATTGTAATTTTAACTCCAACAATCTTATTCTTGGAATTTCGGTTAATAACAAGCAAATCTTAAAGCAAAATTTAGTTTTAAATAATGGTACATATAACTTTAAATTTAACAACGCGTTTGATATAAATTCAAACATTGGGTGTGTTATTGTTGATAAAAATGATAACCATTTCACGCCTATTGTTTGGGGAAACAATAATGATATTGTTGATTATAAAGCGTTTATTTTGAATAATTTTGAGAGCGAAATAAATAAAACCAATTTTTCTAAAATTGAATCCGATAATAAAAATTCACAAGGATTTTCGCCTAATCCAGAAGTTAAAAAGGTTTTGAGCGATTTTGATGACAAGGCGAAAGAATTAAATGATATCAATATTGCAATCAACAATGAAGAAACTAAGTTTTTTAATAATGAAAATGCTGAAAGTGTTAATGTAAGTTCAAAAGGAAAAAATCAAAAACAATTGAGCCCAGAGGAAATGTTTGATGATTCGGATATTGATGATGTTATATCAGAGAGTTTAAGCGATTCTAACAGTGGCTTTTTTGATATGATAAGTGAACAAATTGAAGATATATTTTTAAACAATCCTAAGGAGGAAAAACTTGAAAATTTGATACCAAATAGTAAATGGGTTAAAGTTAATTTTGATGAAATGGGGAAACAATATGTTATTGGATTGGTTTATGATGAAGGAGTTTTAAAGTATATTTGTTATGGCGTTCCATCAACATATGATGTCAATCCGCTTAAAGATATGGAGGAGTATTGCCAATGGGTTCCCCTAGATAAAGATGAATCAAACTTAGATGGTTATTGGATTATTTTTCAAGATGCAAATAGTGGAGAATCGTTGAAATACTAATTATCGGTAAGATTTGTTAATTTGATAGAGCTAGATTGATATAAGAGTATAAATATATAAAATAATTTCAATTAAAATAGCATCTCTTATTTTAATTGTATAAAACAAAGCTTAATGGAAATAATTAAATAAATGATTTTAGTGTTTGTGTTGATATATAACAGTTTCAAACATTGAAAATGGGTAGGTGAAAATGAGAGTTGGCAAAGTTGGAGTTGAAACCGTTAAAGAGAAAGTAAAGGAACTGCAGGGTAAAAGCATAGAGATGGTTATAAACAAAGGTAGGAATAAATATGTAACTTTAAATGCAATTATTGAAAGTGTTTATCCTAGTATGTTTATTATTAAACCTTTGCAAAAAACTTCTCTTGATAGGTTTAGTTATTCCTATAGTGATATTTTGTGTGGTGAAGTTGTTTTATCAAAGATTAATTTAATTCAAGATGAAGAAATTGGTTAGAGCGGATTTGAAATGAGAGAGGAGTATTTATGCTTTATGTTGAATTTAATTTTTGTTAAAAAAATAGAAATCCTATAGTGAAATGCTTGTTAATTAAAATATGATAATTAGATAAAATTGTTTATTTAGTTGTCATATTTTTTTTGTTTCCATAATAGAATATACTAACTTAAATTTTTAGGGGGATTTAAAATGGCATTCGAACCAAATTATGAAAAAGTTGTTAGTAGTTTCAGGGTGAAGTTGGGTTCAACACAATCAATTGTTGAATGCAAACTTCCTTTAAATGATGGCAACGGTTTAGTAAAAGTTTTATGTGCAAATGCTAAAGCCTATATTTCAAATAGTGAAATAATTTCAAAAGAAGTTACATATAATGGCTATGTTGGTTTTCAAGTGGTTTATGTTGATGAAACGGGGTTGAACCAAGGAATGGATTACACTGCTGAATTTAAAGATACTTTTGGGCTCGAAAATGAAACTCAAGGTGTTCCTATTATTGAGTGTGGTGTTGTTGATGTTAAGTATAATATTGTTGGCGGTGAAGTTAGAATAACTGCTGTTATTGAAACCCATATCGATGCAATTGTGAACACAAGTCTTAATGTGTTAGTTGGCTTTAATGATGAAAAAACATTTGTAAAAAATGAAATGTTTGATTACTACACTTTTATGGGAACTGCAAGTGAAAGATTTGAAGTCGGTGCAGACTTTGAAATTAAAGATAGTGTTCAAAAAATTTTGTCGTTGTGTCCAAGTGTTTATATTGAAAAATTGACACTTAATAACAAGTTTTTGACAATAAATGGTGGTTTATTGATAGATGTTAGTTATATATCTGATGAAGACAAGTCAATTTTAAGAACATATAAATCTCAAATAAACTTCACGCAAGAGGTTGCTAATGAAAACATTAATGATGATAGCGTAGTTCAAAGTGTTATTAATGTTATGCTAAATGATATCAAAGTAACAACTTCACTTGATGCTAATTCTGCAATGGTTAACGCGGTTATCCCTTTGCAATATAGTGGATTCGTGATGAATAAAAACTCTATAGATGTTGTTACTGACATCTTTAATTTAAACAATGAATTAAATGTTAACTATGAAAGTGTGGAGCTATTTAACTCATTAAATTCTGACTTTTATGAAGAAAAAATAAGTGGTGAAACAACTATTGATGAAACGTTGCCATTTATTGATGAAGTTAGTGGTGTTTGTTCTAATAATGTTATTGTTGCAAATACTAGGGTTGTTGAAAATGGAATTTTGGTTGAAGGTATCGCTTCAACATCAGTTTTATATTATAATCGTGAATTAAATACAACAACATCAGTTGAAGTTGAAATTCCGTTCTCTAAAGAGTTGGATTATAAAAACATTCCGGCTGATTATGTTCCAGTTATTAGTGTAGCCTTCGGCGATGTTGATGCAAAGGGCAAACGTGGAAAAGAAATTGAAATTAATGGAAGATTATATTTCTTTGTTCAATTATATAAAAATGATAATGGTGCGGTAATTTCAGCAGTTGAGGTGCAAGATGAAAAAATTGAAGATGATTGCGTTTTATCAATTTATATTGTTAAAGATGGAGATACTATTTGGGATATTGCAAAAGAAATGTCGGTTTCGCCAGATATGATTTTAGAACAAAATCCAGATTTAGAACTTCCCTTGAAAGCGGGCGACAAGGTTGTGGTTTATAAACCAAAAGAAGTGTGTTTCAATTAATTAAAAAATTTTCCGGTAACATTTACGTGTTATGCCGTATCCCTTTAAAGAAACAGGTTCAATACCTGTTTCATTTTTTTATCAAAATCAAGTATACATAGCATTTTCTTGGTCAATTATATGCAAGAGGTAGATTTGATTATGAAAAAAATTTATAAATGTTTAGCGATTGTTGGGGTTATATTATTTGGAATGTTTGGGTTTTGCTCATGTTCATTATTGAATGCTGATCAAGAAAAACAAGCATATTTGAGGATACATATTCGTGCTAATAGTAATCTGGAGAAAGATCAAGCTATAAAGTATCTAGTTAAGGATAAAGTAGTTGAGTATATAACACCAATTATTGCTGAGTCTAAAACCAAGAACGATTTAAAAAGCAATTTAATTAATAGCAAAAAAAATATTGAAAAATATGTGTGTGGAGTGCTGGAAAAGGAAGGTTTTTCTTATGGGTGTTCTATGGAAATAAATAATGAGTTTTTTCCTGCGCGTAATTATGGAGAGTTAACTCTTGAAGCTGATTATTATGATGCTTTAATACTAAACTTGGGTTCTGGTGTTGGTGATAACTGGTGGTGTGTGGTTTATCCGCCTTTGTGTTTTGTTAACCAAAATAATTCAAATAGTGTGGTATATAAAAGCAAGTTGGTGGAAATAATTAAAAAGTTTATTGGTAGTAAATAAACCAAAATATTCTTTAAAGGTGATATATGCGATTAAAAAAAATAATTGTATGTGTGTTGATTATTTTGAGTGGAGTAGCATTATTAAAGTTTGATAATAAACTTTTGGCACAAGATAATAATATAATCGAAGCTCAAACAAGATTAAAAAATTGGGGTTATTATGATGGTGATATAAATGGTATTTTAAACAATGCAACAATTGATGCAATTATATATTTTCAAAAAACAAATGGTTTGAGTCAAACAGGTAATTTAGATGGTGCAACTGCAGCTGCGCTAGGTATCTATATTAGTGGTCAAAATAGTAATGACTTATATTTGCTTGCGAAATGTATTCATGCGGAAGCAAGAGGTGAGCCATATGTTGGAATGGTTGCAGTTGGTGCAGTGATTTTAAATCGAGTTGCGAGTCCTGACTTCCCAAACTCTGTGTATGGTGTTATATATCAACCTTGGGCTTTTACTGCAGTGCATGATGGGCAAATCGATTTAGAGCCAAATAGCGAAGCTTACCAAGCGGCTCAGGATGCTTTAAACGGTTGGGATCCAACCTATGGAAGTTTATATTATTATAATCCTGCAGTGGCAACAAGTAGTTGGATTTTTAATAGGCAAGTAACGGTTACTATTGGTGATCATGTGTTTGCTATATAATAGTAGTATGCAATATTTAAATAATCGCTGACATTAACTATATTGTTATTGTCAAGAAGTTTAATATTAATGACAATTTTAATTAAGGAGAGTGTTTTGAAAAAGCAAAGATATTATTTAATAGGGATTTCTGTTTCGTTTATTTCTGTGGTTGTGTTGTTTATTGCATTGATAATATCTTTATATGTTTCTATGCAAAAATATTCAACTCAATTGGAAAATAATTATAAAAGCAACCTATACCAATTAGTTCAAAATGTTGATGATTTACAAGTTGATATGAGCAAATTAATTGCCACTAATTCTGCGGAATCTCAAAGAGAAATTCTAACCAATATGAGAACAATTTGCACACTTGCAGTTGGTAATTTAAGTGTTCTTCCAATTGCTACCAATAAAGTTGGGAGTGCTAATAATTTTTTTAATATGGTTAGTGGATTTTCTCAATCGCTTATAGATAAGATAAACAATGGAGATAAGATAAGTGATGATGAGTATTCAAATATCGAAAAGTTATTTGATAAATGCACGATCTTTCTTTATGATATGAATGAGTTTGTTTCGAAAGCATCATTTGATTATTCAATATTAAAGGATATCGACTTGTCAAACGAGAATGATAGTTCATTCACTGCTGGTGTTGCCAATGGAGATAATCCAGAAAGTGATATGCCAACTTTAATATTTGATGGTCCATTTGCTGAAAGCGTTGTTGCGAAAGATATTAAAGGGCTATCTGAAAATAAAATAACTCAAGAAGAATGTGAACAAAAACTAAATAATATTTCAGAATACTACTCTGGTTATCAGGTTGAATATGTTGGAGAGTCGAATGGAAAACTTGAAACGTATAATTTTAATTTAAAAAATGAAGCACACACGCTTTATGTGCAGATAACGAAAAGAGATGGAATGTTATTAAATATCACATCATACGGTGATGGCGGGAAATTAAAATTAAGTGAGGATGAGTGTAGAGAGATTGTTTTAAACACTGCGCAACTATTTGGGTTTAAAAATATGCAAGTTGTGTGGGGAATGGAAAATGGAAATGTTTTTTATTTCAATTTAGCGCCGGTTGTGGATGATGTTATTTATTATTCTGATTTGGTTAAAGTTAAGATTGATAAAAGGTTAGGTGTTGTGGTTGGTTGGGATTCTGTTAACTATGCTTATAATCATATTGAAAGAGGATCGTTTAAGTCGAAAGTTGGAATCGTTGAATGCTCCAATAAATTGAATCCACTTTTAACTATTAAAAGTATGAGAAAGTCACTTATTCCAAATAAGTATTCAGGGGAGATTTTTGCTTATGAATATGTGTGTGAGTGGAATGACTACACATATTATATTTATCTAGATGCGTCTAATGGTAACGAGCTTAAAATTATGAGATTAATTTCAACAAACACAGGTGCTTTGCTAATGTGATAAAAGTGGTTTATAAAGCCACTTTTTTTATTGTTATGTTTTTAACTGTAGAGTACTATGCAAAATGGTAATATATTAAACTTTAAAGCATAAAAATATTACCTAAAGTTGTAAATTTAAGTCTATTCATTTGACTATTATTTGTTTAAATTATATAATATTTATATGTTATATATTTATATATGTGCGTATGTGCGTGTGTTATATTATATATATAAATAAAAATAATAATTATTTAATTTTTTCAAAAGATAAGTAATGGAGAATGAGAGATGAAAATTTTAAAAAAGATTTTATTGGTGTTAGTTTTTACTTTTAGTTGTGTTGCAACTTTTGTTTCTTGCGGTAAGCCAGATTATTCTAAAGCATCAATTGAAATTTCAGTTGTTACTTCTGATGGTGACCGCGTTGAAAATGGTGGTTTAGTTTCTAAAGGAGAAAAAACTATTAAACTCACAGCTGAAATTAAAAATGCACCAAAGAATATGGATAAAACTCTTGAGGTTGAAATTGTGAATCAGCCAAAAGATGTTGTGACCTTAAATTCTAAAGTTGCAAGTAAGCAGGGAGAATTATCAGCTGACTACAACATAAATTCTGATGGTAAAGTTTCATTGAAAGTATATTCAAAAGAAAAGAGTTCGATTCAGAGTGTGTATTCTTTTGATGTTGTAACCTTGGTGAATTCTATGCAATTTAAATCAGATGTTGTTTTTATTGAAAGGGGAACAACTGTTGACTTATCTCAAGTTGGCATAGATCCATCAAATTGGATAAATTCAAATATTTCATTCTCAGAATATAGTTACATAAATCTTGGTTTAAGTGCATCAGGACCCTCAGATTCTTCATTAAATGCAATAAATGAATCTTTGAAAAATTCAAATAAGTTAATAATACCAGCAGATTCAACCATTCAAAATTTTACACTTGAAGTTATTGCTAAGGATGCGAAAGGTGAAAGTATTGAAATAGATGGTGAAGAATTAAAAACAACTGCTCAAGTTTGCGTTATTGATAAATTAAACACAAATTTGGTTGTCCCAATTTCAGTGAGGAATTCTAAATTTGGCTATGTTTATGAACTTTTAAATAATGGCTTAAGATTGGCAAATGCAAATTCTTCTATTGATTTTGTGAAAATTGGTAATCAAATTGATTATAGAACCGCTGGCGTTATGTTTTGTGTTCAAAGCAATAACGGCACTATTGATATTGATGGTATTAAATATGCGAATGTGTTTGATCTAACTGCGGGAAGATACATAGGAACTGATAACACCGCAGTTGATGTAAAATATTCAGTTGAGGCGACAAGATCAATAAACAACATCTTTGCCGAATATTTCACAGATCAAAATGGTTTAAAAAATGTGTTTATCATTTCAAATGATAGTAATTTAACAACAGAAAATATAAAATTTAAATTTGCATATTCAGATAAAAACAATAGTGCAGGATTAGGTTCGCTTGAAGAACAGCTAGTGTCTTTAAAAGTTTCTGTTGAGGAATATCCAACGGGCGTTAATGTTTATAGTGAAAACGACTTGATAAATCCAATTATGTCTGACCAAGAAATAGTAGTTTATAAACAATATTTTAACAATGTTATTGGAACACCACTAGTTGTTAAAATGATGAGTGAGTTGGGCGAGCTGGAGAAAAGTCCATTTAAAGTTTCAGTTGGAACGAAGTCTGATGGTAAATTTACTCCAACTGATAAAAACGAATTTAATGTGTTTTTATATAACTCATCTGTTAATTACAATAACTCATCTTTAGAAATTAGCGGAGGAGAAACTATTAAACTAGCTTTGGGGGATTTGCTTAAAAACACAGACCAAGCAGTTGAAAGAGTTCTTAGAATAACATCGGTTCTTTATCCTGAAACATATTTTGATATTAAATTGGTGGTTATTCCAACTGAATTAAAGTTTATCACAACTATCGACACTCAATTTGTGGAACACGATACTATTTTAACTTACGATTTTAATGCCACCTGGCTTAATGAAGGATTTTCAATTGATGAAAAGTACTTCAATGAAAATAGTTTTAAGTCATTTGGTGATCTTAAATATCAACTTAATGATTCAAATGAAGTGATCGAAAGAGTTGAAATGATTAAAGTTAATAACTATTTCAAAGGATTAACTGTTAAAACAAAAGTTAACACAACTGGTAAAGCAACTATAACTGTTGCATTAACTAATGGTTCAAAATTAGTTTTAAATGTTGAATGTTATATTCCAATTGAAGGAATATCAACTGGATTTATTAAAGTTGGTGAAAACGAAAAACATGTTGAGGTGTTTGGAGGAAAGGGTGAGCTTGAGTCTTTCACTGCTCTTGTTGGGGATTCTGCTTTGCTAACTTTGAATTATGATGATGTTGAATTTAAAAATACTAACATCTCAAACACCTTGCGTTACACCATTGAATCAAATGACACAAAAGCAGTTGAAATAACAAGTGGAAATATATTGAAAGTTGTTGGCGTTAGTGAAAATGTTCAAATAACAGTGACTGTTTTTGGTAAAGATAAACCAACAGATCCAAAAATGTTGCCTATTGATGCGCGTTGCGAATTTAAGTTCAAAATTAAGGTTTATGTTCCAAATAAATATGTTTCAATTTCGCCATCAAATATTCCATCACTATTGGATTCTAGCAAGGCAAATAAATATCTTGTGATAGATGGTAAATCACAATATGATTTATTTGCGAAGTCGGATATCGAGGTTTCTTTAGAAAAAAATAACAAGGTTGAATACGAGTGGTTTATTAACGGGAAGAAAGTTAATATTTCTGATGATAAGACAGAAGATATATATTCAGGGAAAATAATTTATGTTAATTATCAACCTTATGAAGCTGGCAATAAACTATCTTCACTTAGTGTTGACTGTTCTAAGTTGTGGGGTACAACAAACAACGAACCATCTAGTTTTAAACTTTCAATCGCTTGCAACGTAATAGAAAAATATACAAACATAAATGGTGTGTCTTATGAGAATATAAAAACAGTTTCTTGTGAGATTGTGGTAAGAAATGTTATCAAAACTATGTCAGTTATGCCAATTGTTGCCAATAACCTTATAGATTTTGACATAAGAGATATGGTTCAAGATGCAGGAGTGTCTAGAGATAAATACGTATTCAATAAGGGAAGCGACAAAAATGAGTACACCTTTAACTTTATAACAAGCCCTTCAAATGCAGAAGTTAAAGACCTAGTTGCTTTTGATTATGATATTAATAATTTAGAAATAAATGTTGATAACGAGAATCAAAAAGTTTCTGTTAGGGTTTTGGCATATGCTAAAAATTCAACTCCAAGTTTTACATTTAAATTAGGAGCTTTGGATAGCATTAATAGTGGTTTAAAATATGAAACATATAAGCAAATTATTGTTCAGGTGGAAGATGGAAAAAATATTCCATTTCAAATAGAAAATGAAAGAGAACTTTCTTTAATAAATGAAAATCCTAATTTAAACTACGTTCTAACTAACAATATTTATTTAACCCCAAGTTTTAAACCAATAGAAAAGTTTAGTGGAAAATTAAGTGGCTTGCATACTCTTCCAGATGGATCAAGTTTCTTATATTCAATTAATAATTTGATTATAACAGGCGATAATAACAATAACAAATATGGCTTGTTTAGAGAGCTTGAGAATGCTACAATTGAAAACCTTATTTTAAATAATATCAGTATTAATATTGAAGTTAATGAAAATAATCTAAAGAGTGAAGGGTTGTTTGTTGGCGCAATTGCAGGTAATGCTACAAACTCAAATATTATTAACTGTTCAGTTTCAGATAATAAGTTTTCTTCAATAAGTGGCTCATCGATTTTGAGTCTTGAAAATTCTGGAATCAATTTAACAACAACAAGTTCATTAAGTGGGAGCATTTATGTTGGTGGATTTATTGGTTCACATTCAGGTTCGGGGCAAATTAAAAACCCATCATCAAGAATTTCAATTGATTTTTATAAGGCTGTGAGAAACAATGTTGATTTAGCATATTATGTTGGCGGTGTTGCTGGTTCAAGTTTTGGAGTTATTAATAGTGATTTAGAATCAACTGGGTTGTCTGCAAATCTGAATAACTATGATGTTCAAGTTATTATCAATAGCTCATTAATGAAAAATTATTTATCAACCAATATTGATGAAGGCAGAACAAGTCTAGGTTATATTGGCGGTGTGGTTGGTTCAAATAGAGGAACTATTTCAGCTTTATCAGTTCGCCCAGTTATATTTGGAGGCAATAATATTGGTGGCCTTTCGGGTTCGAATAATAAATTAGTTTCTGAAAATACAGTTTCACCAGTTATCTATGGGTATTCAAACATTGGCGGTGCGGTCGGTGCTAACAATGTAGATGGTGAGTTAACTTCAAACAAAGTTCAAGTTTTTGATTTTGAAGATGTTTATCCGTTTATGAATTCTGGAATTGTTGGTTTAGATAATCTTGGAGGATTAGTTGGTTTAAATAACTCAACAAAAGATTTAAAATTCAACTCTTTCTATTCATATATGGACAAATCAACATATGACGACTTTAGCAATCCACTTGAACTATCTATTCCAGTTAAATATTTTGGCGATATAGTTTCGTGGAATAATAGTGGAAGCAATTTCTATGCTGGTGGCTTGATTGGAAAGTCAGAATCTAATGTGAAGGTTTCAAACTCGTTTTTCAAAGGTGCGATTGTTGCGAATAAAAGCAATAAAGCAGTTGTGGCGGGTGTGCTTGGAGATGGAACATTAAACTTATTAAATAGTGGAATAGTTTTAAATACTAAACTGCAAGAAGGTGTTACACCAAGCGAATATCTATCAAGCTATGCAAGCGCCATAAATTCATATGCAATTTTAAATGGTCGAGGAAACACTGATTCTGTAACCGATATTGATATTTATTCTCCAACAGAAGAAAAGATAAACAAATCAACTGGGTTTAATCAAGAAGATTATTTAGAATTAACAAGAGGATATAATGGAATCAGTTACAAGATAACATTCAATGGTTCATCTTATGATGTTCAAAAATCTGATGGTTCTGGCGAGTTAATAAACCTTTCTATTGAAGATGGTAATAGTATCTTTGGTATCACTCTAGAATCGTTTATTAAAGATAATGAAAACATTAAAAATAAAACATTTTATAAACATTATTCAATCAATGGAATATTAAAGTATCCCATTCCTTTTGGTGCGACTAAAATAAATAAAAATGGTGGGGTTAACCTTGTTATAGATGTTCCACCACAAGATTTAAAAATAATAGATGCTACCGAAGTTGAGAAGTTTGAAAAAATAACGGAAGAGGCGGACTATAATTCTCAAAATATTAATTTAAGTGATAGAATAATTATCAAATATAACGAGTTAAAAGTTGAAGCTGATACAAGTGGTGCAAAATATGTTCAAATTGAAAAAGATGGAGTTGTTAGAACTGTAAAAGTTTTTGATGATAAATACTATGATTATAATGGAGATGGCATATTAAATTCGTTTGAAAAGGTAAGTTCTATTCAAATGAATAGTAAAATTGATTCATCAAATGAGTATCTTATTGCTTTCGGTGGCGAGGAAGCTTCTTTATATAATGTTATAGTTATTCCAGAATTTTTGCAAAACACAAAAATTGATGTTTCAGTAGATAGGGCTGGAATAATTGAACTAATTTCACGCGATGGAAAAACATATATTAAAACCTTAAGAGATGGTGAAGTTACTCTAATATTTAAGTCATTATTTAACTCTAGTTTACGAGTTGAAAAGAAAATTTCTGTTGTTAAGAGCATAAATAAGATTAATGCTTACCTTAACAATAATCTTTCAAGTTCTATATCAAACAACACTGAAATTAAAATTTTAAAAGGTAATAGTTCAAGTGTTAAATTTGTTTCTAGCGCAACCACTTCTGGTTTAGAAGTAGGCTCGCTAGCAGATGCATATGGAAACCTAGTTTTAGATAGCAACACTTCTTTATATTCAAATGGATATAGAGTATATTTGGCAGAAATTGATGGAAGTGATTACAAAATCAAGGAGTACTCAGGCGAAGGTGCTTTAAACGATGCTAAAGCAGATTGTAATGAATTAAACACAAAATTAACTCCAAACAATAGTAAATTTGAAGTTCTTGAAAAAACTAAATTAGTTGATGGGGCAGAAATAGAGGTTTATTATATCTATTTTGATGTTCAATCATCAATAGGCGAGTTCTCAATCTACGGAAAAGATGTTGAAAAGTTTAATTTTAAGGCAGTTCCTTTTTATTACGCTAAAGATGAAGGCGAAAGCCTTGTTGCAGAATTAAAAACTAGTAGTTTTGATTTTGCAGTTAATGTTTTAAATGGAACAAAAGCAATCACAGCTAAAGTTTCTGAAACCGAAATATATCCATCAACTCCAGTTAATTTAACTTTAACTTTGAATTCTGATGATGAAAAGTCTAAGGTTTATTTAGTTGCATCAAAAGAATTGAAAAATGGAAAAGAGTTATTGATTGAAACAAGTGACCTTGATTCATATAATTCAATTCAAAGTGAGGATACTGGTGAATCATTCGTTAAAGAAGGAAAATCATATATTTATTATCAATTACCAAATAGAATTGATGAAATAAAAACCATTCAATTGGGCGATTTTGTTCTAACATTAAATTCAATTGATAATAACCAAACAACTAATATTATAACTTATTCTTTCAAACTGGAAGTTTCTGATGATGTGTTATATACCATGGAACCTCAAACTAAATTGAGTTTAAGATTCTTTACAATTATAAGTTCTCAATCGGCAGACTCTCCATTTATTCAAAACCTAGGTGAATCAGAAACAAAAATAAATATTTATCAAGAGCCTTTGCAAGATATTGACACATCTCATTATGCTGGAATAACTTTGAAATCTTATGATGTTGGAACGGGTGAGTACCTAGAAAAATACGAAATCAATCAAGGAAATAAGGCGTTTGAGTTGGTTGAAGGATATCCCGGCTTATTAGAGTTAAGATTAAAACCATTATATGCAAGATTAGACTATATTGAAATTGTTTCATCTCTAAATGCAGGAAAATATATTCAGTTAGAGCAAATGGTTAGAAATTGTGTTATCGACACAAACTCAAATATTAAAAATACAATTGTTCCTGATGGTTCTTATTCTGTTTTAAATCAAGAAGATGTTTCGGTTAGAACAGCGCTTGGTAAGGGAATAAAATTATCAAAAAATAGTTATTCATTTAAGTTAAATAATCAAGATGTTTTTGGTTACGATGGATTATATTATATTAAAACTTTAATTTCTGGAATCACAAATGCAACAAAAGACTTTACTTTATACGTAACGGGCTTTAATTATGATAACAACGGTGAATTGCGAGAAGTTTATAACGATAGTTTTAATATAACTCCAATTCAAGCACCATATGTTGATATAACAACAGAAACTGGAAGGGATCAAGATGCAATTGGTGTTGGAATAGAGCATAATTTTGTTGTTGAAGGAAGCAATGTTGATGGAGTTAACACAACAATATCAGCAATAAATTTCTTAAAAAAAGATGAAGCAACGGGTAAATTTACTGTATACGATATTAATGATTCTTCAAATGAATTAATAATTAATGAATATTTATCAAAGTCTGGTTCAAGCTTCTTAACTCAATCAATAAATAGCCAAGGCAAGACTATTTATAAATTTACAACCAATGGAGAAAACTTAAAAGATCTTATTGGAAAAGATTTTGGATTTGAAATGGTTGTTAGAAAAGTGATTAAGGGAAGAGAATATACATACTCAGACAGAGTTTATTATCGCCCAACTTTGTTTGAAATAACAGGTTTTAATGTTGAAAGAGTATCGAATGGCAACTTCTTAGGAAGTTTTAATCAAGAATATCCACTTGAACTAACAATAAATTTCAATTATTCAGATGAAGCAAAGACCTTTATTTCAACTATTAATATAGATGGAACCTCATTAACCACTGAAAAAATTAATTCTGAAATTATAAAAAGAGTAATTTCAAGCGGTTTAAATGCCGATGGTAAGGGTTCAAAAACTTGGTTCAGTGTTTTTGATGAAGCAAATGGTGTTACTTATTCAAACTTAAAAGTGAAATCTTATGATGACTATATAATCTCATATTCAAGTTCAGAAAATAAATTAAAAATTAGAATAATAAATTCAAGCACAGCTTCAAAATTGGTGGCTCAATTTAAAGTTGATTATTTGAGTGAAGATTTTAATAATGATATTCCAGAAAGTGGAACACTTAATGAAAAAATTGAGGGCACTGTTAATAATATCATTAACTCACTTATTAAAATAAATAATGTTGAATACACAAATGTTGGTGATAAAGACTTAACAACCAAGCGATATTCAACGGTAGACTTTTCATATTCATTTAGTGAAGAGTTTGGATTCGAAATGGCTAAATTATCAAACGAAGAATATCCAGAACCAATTTACAATGCAGAGCAATTAACGGATAGTTGGCTAGTTGAAGGCGTTCACTATATTTTAATGAATGATATAGAATTAGAGAATTTTGTTCCACTAACTAAAGCAATAGCAAGTTTAGATGGAAATGGTTATGTTATCACACTAAAGAGTTTTGATAATGATAACTTAACAAACATAAATGAATATGGTTTTTATGGAAAACTTCCAAAAACCACCACTTTGAAAAACTTAATTATCGAAATTCCTTATAATTCTTCAAAAGATAAATCTATTGAAACACAGTCATCAAACTTTATAACTAAATCAGGTGATAATTATAATGTTGCATCAGATTTTAGTATTTTAAAAGATGATATTAATAGCATTAAATTTGGTGTTGTTGCGGGTGTGAATGAAGGAATAATAACGAATTGTTTAGTAACAAGCAATGCTAATGTTTATAGATTAGAAAATGATGCTTCAAGATATGGCGAATTGGCTCATACAATTTCAAGTGAAATATATAAAAACAAAAGTATTGCAGAATTAAGCTTGATGAGCGCAAACCTCTATGATGATGCCGAAATTGGAATGGGAGCAGGATCAAATAATAAACTAAAAAATAGAAACTATCAACAAAACCCATCTAATAGATTAATCTCAGTGTTATCAGTTTTATCGAAAGATGAGGCAAGCAATGCAATAACAAGAGTTGCGGGGTTGGTTGGTGTTAACGAAAGCACAGGCTACATAACCAATAGCGGAGTTGAAGACCTATCAATTGTTAGTGTTGGTTATGTTTCAGGGTTAGTTTCTGAAAATAATGGCAATATTAGTTCAAGCTATTTTAAAGGTGCAAACGTTATTAATAGTGGTAGCCAAGAGCAAGCGAATAGCGGAACGGCTGGATTAGTTGTTGAAAATAAAGCAAGTGCAAAAATTCAATTTAGTTATGTTTATGGAAGAAATATTGCAAGTAGTGAAATCGGTGGTGCCACAAATTTTGTTAACTCAGTTTCACTAGTTTCAAAGTCTGGATTAGATGATTACTATGGTTACACAGTTCAAAATATAATTAAAGGTCGTGCGTTTGGTTCAACTGTTTGGGCAAATAAAGCAAGTGCGGGTTTTGTGCATACAAACGAAGGTTTAATTGCTAATTCATACTCAAATATAGTTGTTGCAGGAACAACATCAGCAGGGTTTGTTTATCAAAATGGTGCTTCAGCAGGACTTGAAGCGAAGATAGATAACTGCTACTCAATTAGTTCAATTTTAAGAGACCAAAGTAAAAATAAATCACCATTTATAGGTGTTGAAGATGATATTTCAAAAGATAGTGGAACAACATTGAATAGTTACTATCTTCAAATTGATGCCCAAGATTATGCAAATATTTTTGATGAATTAATTGCTAAAGGAAAAAGCCTTCAAGATGCAAGGTCAATTATGGAAGTGGCAATTGCTGGAGCGTTGGGTTCAACTGAAGAAACAGGCTCAAGCAGTGGCACAACCACAGTTCACACTCCTGGCGGAAAAACAATAACAGTTAAAAATTCGTGCATTGAATATTTCGAAGGAACAATTAAAAGCGGAAGAGCACTAAGTGTTAATGCGTTCGGAAATTATAGTTCATTTGATTCTTTTGCATTTAATTCAGACTATTCTAAAAATTCAGCGGAAACAGTTTCTAAATCGGTATGGTTTATTCCAAATAACAGTGCAGATAGAGATTATGCTAAATACTTCAAATATAACTCTCCAAATATGGTTG
Source organism: uncultured Clostridia bacterium (assembly GCA_934778125.1). GTDB lineage: Bacteria > Bacillota > Clostridia > Christensenellales > UBA1242 > UBA11490. Next base: position 10,750 of record CAKVOF010000015.1, on the reverse strand, counting down.
GTTTCCCTCAATTGGTTTCTGCTAACTTAAATACAACATCATTAAAAGTTTCAAACTATATTAAATCATTAGATGAAAAAACTTCAATAGAATCAGATTTTATTGGCGTGCTTAAAGAAATGCATATTATTGTTTCACCTGATTCTGATTTTAAATATGAAAATATGTTCAAACTTCTAAATGGTAACGAACCGGTAACAGGTTATTCTTTAGCTCAGGCAAGTCAATATGAAGTTTCGGCATATAACAACCTAAAGTTAATTCGTAGCGAAATCAAGTTTGTGGTTAAATGGAATAATTTAGATCCGGAAACAAAATTAAAATATAACGGAGTGCTTGAGAATTATTACAAATCAAAGTTGTTTGAAATTTTAAATAAAATCAATGCTGTAACAACTTACACTTATTATAATGTAACAACTAAATATGATATCCAAAGTAAAGAAACCTCAAATATTTCAATTATTTATGGTGAAAGCGTTTTGAACCCATATTTAGTTGATACCTCAACAGACTTTAATATCTATGTTGGGCAAGTAGTTGAAAATGGAAACAAATTAAACACAACAAACCTTGATAAACATCTGAGATTTATTTCAGATATTAACTTTGATAACGTTGAATTCTTGTTAAACACATACGATGTTGAATTCTATGGTGATTTGGAAGGAAACGGTTTAAAACTTGAGAATTATTATGTTAATGCAAACAACGAAACTCAAGAACTTGGTATTTTCAAATCAATCGTTGAAAAAGAAAGAAATATACCTGGTAACGTAATTTCAACTGAAATTGGAAGAGTAAGAAATTTAAATATCATCGTTGATAAAATTGATGGCTCAAAAGCGCGCTATGTTGGAGCGTTAGCGGGAAGTATTGATGGTGGTGAAGTTTTAAATATTAGCATTTCTGGTAAAAACGAAGAAAGTATAATCACTGGTAAAAACGCAGTTGGTGGTGTTGCCGGAATAGTTAAAGGAAATAGTAAATTATTCAATGTTTCAAGTTCAGTTAGTTTATTTGCTAAATATTACTATTTAACAAACAAATTTGATCCAACTATTGGAAACATAACAATTGGATCAAATGCAACATCTCATAAATTTAATGTTTATGTTGAAAATAGCGGTGGCACAAGCAATATTGACCAAGTATCTTATGCTGGGGGTATTGCTGGAATACTTAATGTTGGAGCATTTAGTAGCGAAGATGCTTATGAAGCGGAAGAGGAGATTAATGCAAACATTCGTGCCAACCAAGTGAGCGGGGATATTTCAATTGAAGCGGAAGTCGTTGGGGGATTGTTTGGTTTTGTTGGTAGATTATCTGTGGTGACCGACTCAAAACTTTTAGTTTCAAACGGAATGAAATTAAAAGCAAGTTCTATTGCTGGTGGTGTGGCCGGTTTCAATATTGGAAAGATCACAAGATCATATGTTGCTCACGATGAACTTACTCAAAAAGAAATAGATAATAAAATCATAAACTGGTTAAATTCATTAAAGAATGAAGATAGTAATTCAATAGTTTTGAATATAAGTGGTTTAAACGATGTTAAAACTCTATATGATGGCAATGCTCATTTTATTGGAGGAATAGTTGGTGTTAATCAAGGCGGTGAAATTAGCTATTCTTATAATAGAGTTGATGTTGCAAATATTAAATCAAAATATGCTGGTGGCTTAATTGGTTTATCAGTTGGTTCAAGTTTAATTGATGTGTACACAACTGCATCAACATTTGCTTTCACAGCGTATGGTGGAGCAATCGGTTTGCAAACAATTTATCAAGCCGATCATAACTTATATGTTGGAAACATTGTTAGTAGCCCAGTTATATATTTTATAAACAATCAAACTGATATGCAAAGTCAAAAAACATTATTAAATTCTGATGTTTTGAGTGTTAATAAATTAGTATCTGCTAATATTTGGGAGCAAAGCCATAAGGCTGTGTCTAGAAATAAATATGGCAATTCAATAGAAGCAAAAATGGGTTCATTTATAGGTTATTCAACAACTTATCAAATGGCAAAAGATGAGCGTGATGCTTGGTTCAACACAAACACGATTTCAATTCAAGATAGAATTAAAAATGATAATAACTACTTTTTGTTTGCTTATAAAGATGATTTAACTCAAACAGACATAATAAGCGAAATTGGGAATAACACTGATATTTCAATTGATAGCGATATTAGAAATGTGATTTATAATTCTGATTTACAAAACTTAATAACAGTTAATAATAACGAAATCACAAGTAAACAAAACGAGATTTCTACTACTCAAGCTACACTAAATATACTATTAGAAAAAGAAAAAACTCAAGAATTGTCTGATGAGGAAAAAGAATCTAAAGAAGAACTTCAAGGAAAATTGCCAGGATTAAATTCAGAATTGGCTGAACTTCTTGAAACACGCAAAAAACTAAGAATTGTGGCATATAAGGCAGATAATAAAGAAATCGCATATTCTGGTGTTTATGAACAAATTTATAATTTCTCAAGGTTGCAAAACTACGGAAGTTTAAGAACATTATACGAATTTTATGATGGAATTTTTGTTGGCAAAGAAACAAAAAACAATATATCAACTATCAGCCTTAGTCATAATGTGTCATCAAAAGGTGATCAATATGAAAGTTTTGCTGGCGAGGTCCAATCAAGAGTTTATAGTGGTTGGAATAAATCAATGTGGAATGGAATCACTTATGGAAATTCAACTCGAAATAAAGTTAATTTATTCCCAGAAATAACATACATTCCAAGCAAAGAAGTTATTTTGGTTTATTCATGGCGAGATATTATTAATAACATATCATCAAGTCCTAGCGCAACGTATATTTTGATGAATGATATTGAAGCAACAAGTTCAATAATAGAAGAAGTATTTTCAGGCACTTTGAAGAGCAATAGAGATGCATCAACGGGTGAATATAAAGGCTATAATATTGTTCTAGGTTATAAGTCTGTTGATGGTACCAAGCATAGAGCAGAAAATGATGTAACATATTTATTTAAAAATGTGAAAAATGCAGAATTCTATTCATTTAATATCGTTGTTCCAAATAATATATCAGCTGAGGGCACATACGGAGCGCTATTTAAAACAAATAGCGGTGAAGATGAAACGATTATTTCAAATGTATGCATCAAAGGAATTAAATCGGAATATAATAACGATTTTGAAGGTGATGTTGATAGAATCACATACAATAATGGAACAGAAACTCCAACACTAGATTCTTCTAGAGAGATAACTATTTCTAACGCTGAGAATGTTGGATTGATTGCTGGAAAGGCAAAAAACTTAACATTATATTATGATAATAATAAATATGCAGTTGATTCTATTAAGTTAGATGTAACTTCAATAAAATATGATAATAACGATTCATCTTCATATATTGGCGGAGTAGTAGGTTACTTAGAAGCCACCACTTCAGCTGGAAATGGTGTTAAGGTTCAAAACTTTATAATAAATGTTAACACGATTGATTCATATGAGCGTTGTGAATTAGCAGTTGGCGGATTATTTGGATATGCATCATGCAATGGTTATTTCGATGAGTTATCTATTGATGAAAACTCAACAATATCAGTTTCAGTTGGAAATGAAACCAACACACCAAACTTTACGAGCGGAGTGTTTGTTGGTGGGCTTGTTGGAATAAGTGAAGCCACAATCTTCAACTCAAAAACAAATGGTACTAAAATAAATATAACGGATTATGCAAAGAAAACTGTTTATGGTATTCCTCCATATGTTTATGGAACATACTTCTATATCGGTGGATCTGTTGGCTACTTAAACAAAAAGTCTTCAATTAACTTATATAATTCTTTAGACACTATTTCTTCTAGTGCTATAATTACCTATAACAATTATTCTGGCGGTGCATTAATTGGTGGAATATTAGGCTCAACGGGAACTGGCGGTTATCATGCAACATTAGATTTTGAAAGAACTACTGTGAGAAACGGTGAAACCAATATTGGTTCAAATGGGTTAAGTAATTTGACTTCATCAGCCAAAATAACCATAAATATTAATTCGGATTATTCAAATGGATTTAGAGATGTAAGCGCAATAGGTGGTGTTGCAGGTGCTGTTAAATATTCAGTTAGATTTGAAAATGTTAACGTATCAAATTCCAAAATTGAATTTAAGCAAAGAGAGGAAAGCTTTAAAACTTTAGAAGAATTGATGATTGGTGGAGTTGTTGGATATGTATCTAACACAAATGTCTCAGACATAATTGCTTCATCATGTTCAATTAATATTAATGATAAAAGGAATATTAGACTTAACTCGATTTCTATGTGTTTTGGTAGAGCAATTAATCTTAATATGCAAAAGGTTGTTGTTGATTCGAGTTGTGAATTGAAGATTGATAAAATTTTTACAATAGAACATGGCGTTGGTGGAGTTGTTGGTTATGGTGAAAATATTTCATTAACGCAATGTATTGTTTCAATGAAAGAATTTAATATTGAAGCAGGTGCATGTGCTATTGGTGGATTGATTGGTGAAGCAAACAATATTAATTCAATCACACTTTGCCAAGTTGACATATCAAAATTTAAAACAATTAAAAATTCATGTAACGTTGGTGGGTTCATTGGTATTCTATTAACAAAGAGTAAAGCTTTAATAATTGATTCTTCAATTTCATCATCAGTGTTTGATGTTAAGAATGATATGGGTTCTTCAATTGGTGGAATGATTGGCTTTATAAAAAACAACGATCAAGGATTATCAATTATTAATTCATATGCAATTATCAAAATAAGAACAGATTTATTGGTGAATGGCGATGATGATGGAAAAGTTGATAGATATGGTGCAATTATTGGAGAACTTAATGAAGGCGTTGAAGTAGATTCAAGTAAAATCAGAGCATATTATAATGCAGATATACTACCTATTAATAATGGCTATGGAATTGCTCTTGGCGTTAAAGAGTTTATGAACAACACAAACTCAACAATTGAGAATAGATTGAGTGAGGGGTTGCCATATTCGAATCCGAACTTTACATTTGAAAACATTATACCAGAAGAAAAAGATGAAGAAGGTAATATAACTCAAATTGAATATAATTCATATCCACTATTAACTTGGATTTATAATGATTCAGAGTTAAAAGAATTAGTATATAAAAAGGGTTCAAATTTAGTTCCTATATTTATTGGATCAATAGATAATGAATCAGATTTAAATTATGATTCTATTATCACAAACGATTATAAAGTAAATAACAATACTTTAATAAATAAAACTATTTATTTCAATTCAAGCAAAGAATTATCAGGAAATACTACTATTAATGGAATTGATTCACTTTCAGTGATTTATGGAATAAACTATGCTTATGGAAACAATTTAACATTAGTTTTTGACAATAAGGGTATAGTTTCTGGCGTAAATAACAATAGTGATTCTGGCATAGTAGTTAACAATAACGGAATAGTTGTAAACTTAAACAACAACGCCATAAGTGCATTCCCAATAAGTACTAATAATGGATTAATTCTATATTCATCTATAAAAACTAATAGTGATAGTGCAATTTCAGGTTCAGGAACTATAAATGAAACAAGAATAGAGTCTACTATTTCAACTGCAAATGTTCTAAAAGGTGCAAACAAATTTATTAATTCTTATGTTATATATAATGGAACTTACACTTATTATGATGAATTAGATAGTATGGTTCCTGGTTCAAATTCAATCGATGCATTCTACAATGCAGGATCAGGGAAGTACAAACTTGACTTTAATGATGCCTTCACAATGATAAATGTAAATGATTTGGAGGATGATGGTAAAGTATCGTTCTTGAATAAAGGTAACCCAATTTTAAAATGGGAGTTAAATACTTATAAAAGAAATGGTGAGTGGTATTATGCAAAACTAAACACAAATAACTTCAATGTTAAACCAACGGATCTTGAATTCAATACTTATCGTGAATTTATGTGGGCTTATTCGTTCTTTGATGAGAATGGTGATGTGATTGAAGATTTTGTTCCGCTTCAAATTGATAATATATATGTTATAACAAAACCTGAAGAGTTGGGTTATATTGCATATCAAATCAATTCTGGAATTCTTGATTCAACAGAAATTGCCTTATTATTTGTTAATGCAAACGAAAACAAAGATAACAATTTTGAAATTAATTTTGCGGGTAGGTTGTTCTCGCCAATCGGAACAGATAAAGTGCCATTCAAAGGAAGTATTAATGGCGGTCACGATGAAAACGTGTTGCTAAAGAATATTTCAGTTATTGATAAAGAACACGCAGGGTTAATTGGCGTTGCTGAAAACACTTATTCATCATTAATAACCCCAACCACTGGAACAAGCACAAATGTTTATAATATCACAATTGAGGATTCATCATTTGTTGCTTTAAATGAAAATGGTGTGGCAAGTGCAATTGTTGCAAAAGTTATCAACTCGGAAAAAGCAATTAGTGAAAATTTACCTTATGCGCTAAGTTATGTGTTTGCCAATAATTCAATCGTTTGCGGAAACACTGCTGGTGGCTTGGTTGGTTCAATTGAAAACTTTAGCGAAGAAACTCCATTTAAAATTATCTTATCTAGAAACATTTCAAAAATATCTGCAAAGGATAATGCAGGTGGTATCGTGGGCAAAATAAGTGAGGTAGGAGATGCCACACTAGATCAAGTTGCAAACGAAAGTGAGTTGGTTAAAGCAAACAACAACGCGGGCGGAATGGTTGGATTGCTAGAGAATTCAAATTTAACAATTTCAAACGCTTATATTTCAAAAGGTGATAATAGTATCAATAATGGAACAAATATTGATGCTCCAACAATAATAGGAAATAATGCGGGTGCGTTTATAGGAAAAATTTCAGATGTTGAAACAACTGCAGAATTGAGTTGTGCATATGTTTCAATCAATCAAAGTGATATTTGCGGAAATGGAAAGTTCAGCAAATTATCAAGTGTTTATGCGATCAATGAAAGTGGTTGTGTTGGAAAATCAGGAATTGAGGGAAGAGTTAAAGGTTTATCTCATAGCGTAATGCAAACTGCGTTAAATGGAGAAGATGGTTTTGAGGGTTTCTCTTTTGGAAGTATTTGGTCGAGATTAGATCAAGCTGGTAAAGAGAAAAACAATAAATATCCAATTCTATTGTTTGATGCGGAATATTGGATTGATTATGCTATTATCCCTGAGCAAGATATTAATTGGGAATCGTTTAATGAAAATGCTCCAAAAAATGCTAGCGGGGATTCAGTTTCTATTTTCAAAGATGAAACAATTCAAGATATTGAAATAACTCAGTACAACTTATTCAAAGTAAATGGTTCAATCTTAATCAAAAGTCCATATGAATTAGCTTGGATTGCAAGAATGGTTAATATTGGAAATTATGATTTTAGTGGAATAGAAATCGTTTTAGAAAATGAAATAAATTTAGCTGGTAAAATTTGGTGTGCAATTGGTGCAAATGCAACTAAGTACTTATCTAATGTAACATTAATTCCAACGGAAGCGATAAAAACATCGTGGTTAGATTATTGTGTAATTCCTCGAACTATATTAACGGAAAATCCGGCTGATGAATATTACGAAATTCTTAATTTACCAAGAACTGAACTTAATCGTGATAAGGCTATAACATATACTGAAAAGTATGTTTATAATAGTAATAATATGTTCTATATATATAACCCGGCTCAAGTGGCTTGGATTTCAAGAATGCTTTTAAGTGATTCAGACTCATATAACTTCAAAAATAAAACAATAAACATTGTTTTATTAGATGGAAAAACGACTATTGATATGGATCATCGCACATTCTATCCATTCGCAAATAACGGAAAATTCCAAGGAACAATTAAGTTATTAAATCAAGATGGCACTCCATATGATTCAATTCGAGCATTTAGTGGAACATTTAATGGAAATAATAAAACAATCAAAAATATGATTGCGGTTGGATATCAACGAACAAAAGGCTTGGATTCATTAAATGGTTCTGAAATGTTGGGCTATTATGCTGGTCTATTTGGTTGCACTGATGGTGCAAAAATTAAAAACATCGTTTTAGAAGAAAATTGCGTTATAACGGGAACTCGTTATATAGGGGGCTTGGTTGGCCACGCTAAAGACACATCTATAGAAAACATCACATCGAATGTTACTATAAACAACACCGACCTTCTTCAAACTGAAAAAGAAGATGGTTGCACTGGTGGAATAGTTGGGTTACTAGAATTTACGGACTATGAAGCTGATCTAAATCCAACAGGTTTAATCAAAGAATCGGAAACTCCGTTAACTCCAAACACCTTTAATATTCCATTAAAAAATATTAAAACAACAGCAAATGCGAAAGTGCAAGTTGCACATTCAAGCGTTGTTGGTGGAATTATTGGTAAAATCTTAATCAATTCTGAAATAGAGAATTTAATTGTGTCGTTTGGATCTGAAATCAAAAACAGTGCAAGTATTTATGCGCCTAGGTCAAACTATGTTGCAGGGGTGATTTCAAGAGTTGAAGTAAATGAAATAATTATTGATAAAACGCAATTAGTTATTGAATTCACTGATCATAAAACTCGAATTATTGAAAATGGTGGCAAAGTTCAAGGGAAAAATTATGTTGGTGGTCTATTCAGTTTAATTTCAAACTTAAGTGTTAAATCAACTGAAACAATTAACACAACTGATATAAATCACCAACTAAACACAGGCTCAATCACAGGTCAAAATTATGTTGGTGGATTTGCTGGTTATGCCACCCGCACTAAGGTTGAAGGAAATGTTAAAGCGTATATTTCAGGGGGAAATAAATACTCGCTAAATTATGTTTGGTTTGAAAATGCTGGTTCAATTCAAGCAAGTTCTTATGCTGGTGGATTGTTTGGTGCAATTGGTGGTGATTATGATTCGGTTGTTGATAAGCCTAACTATAGAGAACCTCTTGAAGAATTCACTCAAGAGAAAGTAACAAGCAGATTGCATTTAGTTAAGAATAGCGGTTCAATTTTAAGCAATATAAACAACACAGATAGATATTTTGGTGGAATTTCAGGTTTTGCAAACGTTTTAATTGAAGGTGCTATTAATAGTGGGAATATTAATTGCACCACACATAATGGTATAAATTATTATGAACACAATACCAAATTAAAATATGTTGGTGGAATCGCTGGTTTTGAAACAGTTGGAATATTTGAAGCCAAAAACACTGCTCCAGTATTCGGTGACGAGTTTGATGGTATGAACTATGGTATTGCAGGTATTGTTGGAACATTCTTGATTAATGATAATATTGATGATGAATATAATAAAATAATTAACCTTGAAAATAGTGCAAAAATTGATAATGAAACTGGTTCAGCAATCGTTGGAACAATTCTATATAATAAAGATAAATTGGTTAACTATAAAGACTATTATGCAAAAACAGGATCAAAGTTTAATTATAGCAACATCGTTTCAGGTGGAAACTCATCAAATATTTCAGATGATCTTCTAACTTTAATTCAATCAAAAGTTTTAATGGGGTATGATAATAACAATAACGCAATGCACTATTCAGATAACACGTTGATTCGCAATAAAAACGAAAATAAAAATAATCAAGCATTTATTGAATCATCTTCTTGGAAAACAAACGAAAATTCTATGAAATTTGAGTTGGTTCAATTTGCGTTGCCAAAATTAGAAACAGGAGAAGTTGATGAAAAATACGTTTATGCACTTTCTGATGCGGTTTCATATATCACTGCTCAAAAAACTCATTCAAGAAGATATAAATTATCTCCATATCAATACGACATTAATCCAAATGTTGATATAAAAGTAACGAATACGAATCAAATAGACTTAAGCGGAATTAAGGATAGCGTTAAAGAAACAATTGATGGTTTGAATGCACCACATAATAGTATTAATCCTTTAGGTTCAAATGAATATATGTTCATAGGTGAATTTAAGGGTGATAATAAAATAGTAACATACGATTCGTTATATTCTCTAGATAATGAAAACTATGGTTTGTTTGGTGTTGTGAAAGAAGCTGAAATATCAAATGTAACTATTAAATTTGGAGGAAATAACTTTAATATTAATGGTAAAAATGCAAGTTTTGCAATCGCAAAATTAATGGGTAAATCAAAAGTTGAAACTTTAAGTGTTAATCAAACTGAAAATACTGTTAATATTCCAAATCTATCTACAAACTTTGGTTTTGCTATAGGTTCAATTGATGCAAATGGCACAAGTGAAGAAAATAAATCAGAATTAAGAGATATTGTGGTAAATGGCAATGTTATACTACTAAATAACACGATAACCAACTTGGGCGGATTGGTTGGAGAAATCACTGGTGAAGGATTTGTTGATATTAGTCAAAGCGGAAGCAATGAAAACAAATCAATAATAGTTATTAATGGAAATAACAAGGCAACTGCAATAGCAGGTGTTGTTGGATTAATAAATAAATTAGAAACAAAAGACTTAAATGTTTCAATTTCAGATCTTAAATTAGAAAAAGTTGAATTGAAAAATGCTAGTGATTTAGCTAGTGGTTCAAACATCGCAGGAATAACAACTAAGCTTGAAACTGGCTCAAAAATAACCGGAATAGAAATTGATAACCTTAACTTACAAAATGCAAATAATATTGCTGGTTTTGTTATTGCAGAATTTAAAGAGATTATTAATCTCGAAGATGAAGCAATGAATAAAATTAA
>CAKVOF010000014.1 GCA_934778125.1 uncultured Clostridia bacterium | reverse complement strand
AATACAGAATGCAGATTTGATTGGAAAATCCAAGTGATTATAACTTAATATTTTAAAAGAATAAAACTTTATTTATTTTCACTAAAATAAAGGAATCATAGGGGTAAACTTGTATTATAATAAGTGGATATGTTTTAAAATCTAATGATAAAACGGGGTATGAATTTTGAATAAGGGTTTTTCAAGCAATTGGATAAATGAACTTAAAAGCAATAATAATATAATTTCTGTTGTATCAAAGTATTGCAATATGCAAAAGAAGGGAAAAACGTGGTGGGGGTGTTGTCCGTTTCACTTTGAAAAAACACCATCATTTGCTATTAACGAGTATGAGCAATATTATCATTGCTTTGGTTGTGGCGCTAGTGGTGATGTTATAAAGTTTGTTGAAAAAATTGAAAATTGTGATTTTTATGATGCTTGCGTTATACTGGCTAAAAATGCTAATATGGAAATCCCCGAATTTACTAACGATGAAAATGTTGTTATGAATAAAAAGAAAAAAGAACGAGCGTTAAAAGTTCTTAATGATACTGCAAGATATTATTTTAAAAATCTTAATTTGCCTCAAGCAAAACCGGCTTTGGCATATATTGAGAAAAGAAAATTAGATATTCAAACAGTTAAAACTTTTGGCATAGGTTATAGCTTGGGTTGGGACGAACTTATCACGTATCTTAAAGGATTAGGTTATTCTATCCAAGAAATGATAGATGCTGGCGTTATTGAAAAAAGGGCTAATTCTAGTGGATATTATGATCCTCAATGTAAAAGGTTGGTATTTCCAATTATAAACTCATTTGGTGATGTTGTTGGTTTTAGTGCAAGGTTATTAGAGAATGCTGACTTTGCAAAATATAAAAATACCGCTCAAACAATAGTGTTTGACAAAAGTAAATGTGTTTATAATATAAACAATATTAAAAAGTTAAAACAAAACAATGAATTGAATGAAGTCATTATTGTTGAAGGACAAATGGATGTTATTTCATTATATAAAAATGGTGTAAGAAACGCTGTAGCTTGTTTGGGAACAGCATTAACTCCACAACATGCAAAGGAAATAAAAAAGTTTAGTGATAAAGTTGTTGTTTGCTTTGATGGCGATGGTGCTGGTAAGAAAGCAACGCTTAGAAGTTTAGAAATACTAGTTAAGAACGGGTTAAGTGTTTATGTTGCTAGTTTACCCGCTGGAGTAGATCCTGATGAATTTGTGTTAAAATATGGCAAAAAAGAATATGAAAACTTGGTTCAAAATGCAAAATTTTGGATTGAGTATTTAATTTATTATTATTCCGACTTGTATAACATAAATAGAGTTGAAGAGAAAACAAAATTTATTAAAGAATCGTTGAATGTTGTTAAACAGTTACAAACCCAAAGTGAACAAGAGATATATTTGAAAATAATAAGCAACTTGGCGAATGTGTCTATATCGGTTCTAAAAAATGATATCGACACCTTGGTAAACGCTCAAGAAGATGAAGATGTGAATTCTATTAAAGAACAAGAGTATGAAATTAAAAAAGATAATGCATATGTTAAAGCTGTTGTTTTTGTTTTGGCAAGTTTGCTTCATAAAAAAGAGTATGCATATTTCGATGATGAAATAGCGGAAAATATCTTTAATCCTGATTATGTTCAATTATATAATTATATGAGTGAACAAAATAAGAACAATAAAAGAGTGTTGGTTAGTTCAGTTTTTGATTTATTTGAAGATGAAAATAATATTGATATATATAATGTTATAAATTATAATTTCATTGAGTCTGAGGAAAATGAAAGTTATTATAAAGATTGTATTAAAATATTAATGAATGCTGGACTAGCTAAGAAACAAAAAGATTTGATGCAGCAAATTAATGCAACGAGTGATTTAGATGAAAGGCGAGAGCTAAGAAAAAAATTACAAGAAATTACAATTAAGATAAAAGGAAACTAATATGGATATTGAGCTAGATAATGAAGTGAAATCAATAATAAAGCAAGCAAGCAAAACTGGTTCTATAACGGAAGATGAAATTGGTGCTAAACTTATTAAGTTTGATTTATCAAATGAAGAATTAAAAAAGATTTTGGACATTATTCAAGAAGAAGGAATTTCTATTGAAGAGTCTGAAGATGTTATAATTAAAGATGAAGAACTAAAAGAAATTATCAGCAATGTTAAAGTTGATGATCCTGTTAAGGTATACTTAAAAGACATTGGAACGGTCCAACTTCTAACAAGTGACCAAGAAATTGAATTGGCAAAAAGAATTCAAGAGGGCGATGAATTTGCTAAAAAAGAGTTGTCGGAAAGAAACTTAAAGTTGGTTGTTAGTATTGCTAAAAAATATGTTAATAGAAGTAGTATGCAGTTTTTGGACTTAATTCAAGAGGGAAATCTAGGATTATTAAAGGCGGTAGAAAAATTTGATTACACAAAAGGTTTTAGATTTTCAACTTACGCAACTTGGTGGATTCGTCAAGCAATCACAAGGGCGATTGCTGACCAAGCAAGAACTATAAGAATTCCTGTCCATATGGTTGAAACAATTCATAAACTTTCGCGTGTTAGCAAGCAATTAATGCAAGAATTAGGAAGGGATCCTTCAAATGCTGAAATTGCAGAGAGAATGGGAATAACAGAGCAAAGAGTTTGTGAGATTCAAAAAATTGCACAAGATCCAGTGTCGCTTGAAAGTCCTGTGGGTGAAGAAGAAGAAAGTAAAATTTCAGACTTTGTGGAAGATGAATCAATTAGTTCCCCAAGTGATAACGCATCTCAGCATTTGTTGCGCGCCCAATTAATGGCTGTTATTGAAACATTGACTCCAAGAGAACAAAAAGTAATTAGATTGAGGTACGGATTAGATGATTCTCACCCAAGGACTTTGGAAGAAGTTGGAAGAGAATTTAATGTAACTAGAGAGAGAATTAGGCAAATAGAGGCAAAAGCGCTAAGAAAATTGCGTCACCCAAATCGTAGCAAAAAACTTCACGACTATGTGGAGTAAAAATGAATAACGATGTTAAGATATCTAAAAGAATGCAAGAGATTGTAAATCTTGTTGATAAAAGAAGGGTTTGTGATATTGGGTGTGACCACGGTAAAATAATAGCGAAACTTTTTATTGATAAAAAGATTGATTTTGCAATTATTTCTGATATAAGTGAAAAATGTGTTCTTAAGGCAAAGAATCTTCTCGATAGTATGGGTGTGGTTGATTATGCAATGCAAGTTGGTGATGGATTATCAGTTATTAATGATGAAGATAAAATTGAACAGGTAATTATATCTGGAATGGGTGGTTTAGAAATAATTAAGATTTTAAGTAATTCAAAAAATAAATTTAGTTCTTTAATATTGCAACCTCAAAGAAATGAAGTTGATATGAAAAAATACTTGATTAAAAATGGTTATAATATTGTTTTTGATAAAATAATCCAAGATGATAAATTTTATAATGTTGTGAAAGCTGAAGTTTGTTCTGACACCAATGAAGTAAATAAAGAAAGTAGTGAAATTAACCTTTACTTTGGAAAAAATAACTATTTGAATGTGAGTAGACCAAATCCTGATTTTGTTAATTATATTAATTATTTGGAAAGTAAAATATGTAAGTATATTAATAATTTATCTGATGAATGTTACACGGAAAGTAAAAAAATACTAAATTATATAGCAATGATAAAAAAATATCTGGGGGTATAAAGATGAAAGAAATTATAGAATATCAAAGATTAGATGCACAAATTTTTAAATTAGAAAGAGAAAAAAATAATCTAGAAGAAAAAAATGTGATGAATAAAATGATTGCATTTGTTAAAGATGCGCAAAATAAGAGTGTTGCGTTAGAAAATGAAGGAAAAGGTTTATTAAACGAATATAATAATTTAAAAAGTGAATATAATTCTTTGTCTAAGGATATTCAAAAATTAATTAATGAGAAGATTTCTGATAAAGAATCCATAGATGATATTGATGCTAGTCTAGTTCAAGCAAATACATTAAGCAGTAAACTTTTTATGGTTGAGAGGAATATAAATATTATTATTACTAAAATAAGAGATTTACTTAAAGGTTTTGAACAAACAAAGAATAACGCAATTAAGGCTAGGGCAAAGCATAAAGAAGCAAAGGAAAATTATAGCAACAAAGTTTCAGAAATAGAACCTAAGATTGAAGAGTTGAAAAAACAACAAAAAATTTTAGAAAAAAGCATAAATCCAGATGTTTTTGAAAAATACAAAGTCATTAAAAATGATGGCATTTTCCCTGTATTTGTTAAAGTGAAAATGATAGGAACTTCAATTCTATGTGGTGGATGTGGAATGGAAGTGCCTAAGGGTAAAGCAGATGTGTTGAAAAATAACAAATATATTCAATGCGAGCAATGTAGAAGAATTATATTGAGTGAATAATTATAAATATTAAAAAATGGCTATATATAAAGAAAAAACAACTTTAATGTATAAATATTAAAGTTGTTTTTTTATTCATTTTAATTAAATTATTAAGTTAAAGTTTTTTTTTAAGACAATCTTAGAATTAAAATTAATTATCTTAACTATATGGTTGGGGTAAACCCAGAAAAAATAACATTGTCTGCATATTTTAAAATATTATTGTATTGTTCTTGTGATGAAACATTATAAGCAATCACGCCAATTGGTTTGCCTTTTTTAACATATTTATTAGGTAAATCCTTAGCGTTGTAACAAGTAAAGTCTGAATGACACATTTTAATGAATTTTAATTTTTTTAATTTTGAGGTTTTAATATTTGCATAAACTTTTGTTGCTTTAAACCCGCAACTTTTGATTATTCTTGTAAACCAAGGTGCAACATTATAAAACCAGTTTATTGAATATGGATTCATACTCATCACTGCAACATTGTTATAGCAATTATATTTTTTGCAATATGGTTCTAATATTTTTAAAATATTTTCTTCCATTTTGCCAACAATCCCTTCATTAAATATCTCAATTATAATCTCAGTTCTATTAGCAATTTTATCTAAAGCTTCAATTAAGGTCGGTGGGGTATAGATAGAATTTAGAATGTGTAAGTCTTTCACTTCATCAAAATTAAGATTAGTAATATAGCCATCTTTTGATAGTTTTCCTAAAGTTTTATCTTTATAACAAACTATATTGCCATCCTTTAGCATTTGAACGCTAATTAAAATTGCATAGTTTTCTTTGATTGCATTTTCATAAGCTTTTAATGAGTTTTCAGGAGTGTCTTCATCGCAAACTCCGTATCTTGCAATATGTTTTTGTAAAAGCCATTCATTTTGTTTAATAGAAAAATATTCATCTAAATTTTTCAACTTAGAAATCTTAGTGTTTAAACTAAACTCAGTTGCTTTTTCTTTGTATTCAACTGAAAAAACAGAATCTTGACTTTCTGCTAGCGCATCATTTTCATTTTTATTTAAATTGCTTTTTATATTTTTATCAACATTTAAGTTGTTTTTAACTATGTTTTTGTTTGCTGTTCTTTTTTGAACGTCGTTCTTTTTACTGCCAACTATTTTGTGTGTGGTAGAAACATTAGTGGCAGGTTTGCTATCACTTTTTTTACTCATTATATAATATCCCAAAGCCATTTAATGACTTATAAATTCAATTTATTTTTATGTTAATTTAGCTAAACTGCAATAGTACACGGATAATTTCTGTTTTAAGCGTAGCATATTTTTACAAAAAATGCTAGTGTTTTTTTAAAATTTTTAAGTATAACAACAAAAGATGTGTGTTTTTATTGTTTCACATTGTATTTTTTTTTAAACTTTGTTTTAAATTTAAGCTGATAAAAATGAATAAACTAAAAGAGATAATTTAAAAATTATTGCATTTTCAAATGTAAATATATATAATTAATATTATTTATCGGAGAAATATATGAGTATCAGACAGGAACATATAAGAAATTTTTGCATTGTGGCACATATTGATCATGGCAAAAGTACACTAGCAGATAGGTTAATGGAGTTCACAAATACAGTTGCAAAACGAGATATGAGTGAACAACTTTTAGATAGTATGGATATTGAACGTGAAAGGGGAATAACAATCAAGTTAACTCCAACCACAATGAAATACGCTTATAAAGGCGAAGAATATACTTTAAACTTAATAGATACTCCAGGGCATGTAGATTTTACCTATGAAGTTTCTAGGTCACTTGCAGCTTGTGAGAGTGCACTTTTAATAGTTGATTCAACCCAAGGTGTTGAGGCTCAAACATTAAGTAACGTTTACCTAGCGTTAGATAATAATTTGGATATATTGCCAATTATAAACAAAATCGATTTGCCTAGTGCTGATGTTGAGAATGCTCGTAAAGAAATTGAAGATATTATAGGGCTTCCAGCTGATAAAGCTCCGGCTATTAGTGCTAAAAATGGAACAAATATCGATCAGGTTTTAGATCAAATCATAGAATCAATTCCAGCCCCAAAAGGTGATGAAAATAAGCCACTTAAAGCATTAATCTTTGATAGTTACTATGATAACTTTAGAGGTGCAGTATCGCTAGTTAGGATTTTTGATGGTAAAATAAAAAAAGGTGATAAAATTAAGTTTTTTGCAACTAATGCGGAATACGAAACAACTGAAATAGGAATTTTCACACCAAAGCAACAAGAAGTTAATGAACTAAGTGCGGGTGACGTTGGCTATATTTGTGCAAGCATTAAAAATGTTAATGAAACAAAAGTGGGAGACACAATAACTAATGCATTAAATCCAACTGATGAGCCACTTCCAGGATATAAAGAAGTTAAGCCGGTTGTGTTTAGTGGAATTTTTTGTGTTGATGGCTCGAAATATAACGAACTTAAAGATGCACTTGAAAAATTAAAATTAAACGATGCATCGTTAGAATACACTCCTGAAGTATCTCAAGCGTTAGGTTTTGGCTTTAGATGTGGATTTTTAGGGCTTCTTCATATGGAAATTATCCAAGAAAGGTTAGAGAGAGAGTTTGATTTAGATATTATAACCACCGCTCCAAGTGTTAGTTATCATGTTTACAAAACTGATGGAGAAATGGTCGAGGTTAGCAACCCTTCAGAATTGCCAGAACCCCAAACAATTTCATATATTGAAGAACCCATGGTTAGGGTAACAATGTTTACACCTCCTGAATATGTTGGTGCTTTAATGGATTTATGTCAAGATAGACGTGGTGTGCATGAGGATTTGCAATATCTTGATGCATCACGTTGTCAGTTGATTTATAAAATGCCTTTAAATGAGATTATTTTTGATTTTTTTGATGAATTAAAATCAAGATCTCATGGCTATGCTAGTATGGACTATGAAATAATTGGTTTTGAAACTAGCAACTTGGTTAAATTAGATATTTTGCTTAATGGTGAAATATGTGATGCTTTAAGTTTAATAGTTCATAAAGATAAGGCTTATTCAAGAGGAAGGGCCTTGGCTGAAAAATTGAAAGAAGTCATTCCAAGGCAACTATTTGAAGTTCCTATTCAAGCAAGTATCGGCAATAAAGTTATCGCTAGAGAAACTGTTAAAGCTTTGAGAAAAGATGTTCTAGCAAAGTGTTATGGTGGCGATGTAACAAGAAAGAAGAAATTGCTTGAAAAACAGAAAAGAGGTAAAAAAAGGATGAGAAAAATAGGCTCAGTTGAAATTCCAAGTGAAGCCTTTATCTCAATTTTAAAAATAGATTAATGAAAGAAATTGGGCTTTATATACACATTCCATTTTGTAAAGCAAAATGCAAATATTGTGACTTTAATTCGTATGCTGGATTAGATAATTTCCAGCATTCTTATTTGCTTGCTTTGATTAAAGAAATAAAGTCTTATAAATCAAAATTAAAAGACTACAATATAGATACAATTTTTATAGGTGGTGGAACACCAAGTGTTTTATTTCAAGGGGCAATATCAACTATTTTATCTGAAATAAAAGCCAATTTTAATGTTTTGCCCAATGCAGAAATAACTATTGAAGCGAACCCTAATTCAATAACATATTCTAAAGCATTGGAGTGGGTTCAAGCAGGAATAAATAGAGTAAGTGTTGGTTTACAATCGATTAAAACCAGTTGTTTAAAAAAGATTGGCAGAATCCACACAAAACAAGACTATGTTAATGCAATTGAAATATTAAAGTCGGTTGGGGTGAGTAATATAAACACCGATATTATGCTTGGATTACCTGGTCAGAAACTTTCTGATTTGAGAAAAACAATTAACCTCGCAGTGAAAATAGGAAGCACACATATAAGCGTGTATGCACTCATTCTAGAATCAGGAACAAAACTTTTTGAAGAGGTTGCAAATGGCATAATTAAATTACCAAGTGAAGAGAAAGTTGTTAATATGTTATTAAACTCTGAAAAATACTTAATGCAATATGGTTTTAATCGCTACGAAATTAGTAATTATGCATTGAAAGGCTACGAATGCAAGCATAACCTTAATTGTTGGAATATGCATAACTACATAGGTGTTGGTGCTGGTGCTCATAGTTTTTTTGAAGACACTAGATGGAATAATAAATGCGGAGTTTGTGAATATATCAATGCAATTGAATCTTGTGATTGCGCAAGAGAAAATATTGAAAAAGAAAGTAATGATGAATTACTTGAAGAAACAATTATGCTGGGGCTTAGAACTTTGAAAGGAATCGATATAAAAAGTGTTGATTCACGGTTCAAAATCAACTTTTTAAGTTTAAAAGAAGATCAGATTAAAAAACTAAAAGACTTAGGATTTATTGAAGTGGTTGATGGATATATAAGAGCAACCAAAACAGGATTATTATTTTTAAATAAGGCTATTGAAATGTTAATATAATTGTGTTATAATACTACAATCAAACATATGGGGTGGAAAATATGGAAATAAAAGATTGTAGTTTTTTATTAAACGAAGATAAGTATTTTTTTGAAAAAAAGATGGATAATCTTGAAGGTTCCAAGGCGGAAGCCTTTTTAACTCGAAATGAAGTTCCTGTTGTATTGTTTTGTGATAATTATGGTAGCTCTAAGGAAAACGAGTTTTCTGCCTCATGTGATGTTATTAATATTATTGCTTATAGTTTGTTAAATAAAGGTAAAATGTCGGGATACAATTATGTAGGTAAGGTGGTTGGAGTTGGATATCCTCCATTAAACATGGCCGAGCTTCAAGTGATAAGAGTAGAAAGTGCAAAATATGGCAGGCTTGGAATTGGTTCTAATATGCTTAAAATGTTTGAGAGCTCAGTGTTAAATAAGGGCATTCATCATATTGCAGGAATATTTGCTCCATTCGATCATAGTGTGGCTGGAGATAAAGAGGTAAAGGATTTTTATTATCATAATGGTTATGGAATAGTGAGCCATAATGAATGTAATTTAATTTATAAAAATTTCAATAATAATGGGCAAGCAAAGAGCATTGTAGAAAAAAACTACAAAGAAACTAATGATTTCCTTTACACAGCGAGTGCGGTTATTTGTCTAAACGATGATGAAAATTGTATATTTTAGTTTCATAAAGGTGGTGGAAGATGAAAAATAAAAGTATGAATACTTTTCAAAAATTAGTTGTTGATAATTATATTAAAAATTATAGAAAAAGATATCCTAACAGTGTTTTTGACACTTTCAGAGCAAAAAATGGTGAACTATTTATTATTTCATCATCTCATTACATGCCAGATGTTGATGTTAATGGCGTGTTAAGAAATCCAAGACAAAATGTTAGAATTAAAGCAAGCAAAATAGATTGTTTAAATTTTAATCTTAGAGAAATTGGAAGAGTGAATGGAAAAATGTATAGTGACTTGGATTGTGCATATTTAAATTTGATCGCATTGGATTCACAAAAAGATGCCCATATAGGACTTGGGAGCAAGATGTTAAATATGTTTGAACAAACGACAAAAAACTTTGGGATTCATAATATTTCGGGTTATTTTTGCCCTTGCAAAATAACTATTGCTGATGATGAACAAGTGAGAAGTTTTTACGAAAAAAATAACTATAGTTTTGCTGAATACCCATTCTTTAATGGCAGTGATGAAATGTTGTTTAAATCATATGATGAAAATTTTAGCGAAATGCCAGTTATCAAGAACTTAAAAGAGAAAGATGAAGAAAGGTATATTCTTTTAACTCAGCCAATAACAGAGCAAAGAAGGCGAACTTTTGATCAATTCATCTCAGACACATTTGAGTGTTCAAGTATGTAATAGAGCAATAAGAGGGTGGAAATGAACAATAAAGTAGAAAGCATAATCTCGAGAGAAATGGAGTTTATCCAAAAAAAAGATTGTGATTGTGAAACAGTTTTTAAAATTAAAGATTTAAATGAATTGGGTGGTTTGTTGTTTGGATTAAAAAAAGACAACAACTATAAAAATGATTATTTAAATTTAGATGGTTACTGTATGTTTACTAATGGTGGATTAATAACGCGTGCTGGAACGATAATGGGTGGAATATATCATAAAAAGGATGTTGCATGGTTAGGATTGATTAATTTAACTAGTCCTAATTATGCAAGGTTAGGAATTGGTACTGAATTGATAAAAATGTTTGAAACAGCTATAAAAGAAGAGGATACACATCATATTACGGGGCACTTTATTTCAGTTGATCCAAGCATTTCAACAAGAGAAGGAACTTTAAAATTCTACGAAAAAAATGGGTTTGCGCTTTGTGAGAATAAATTTAATAATAATAAGTTAGAAGTTATCTATGAAAATTTTGACAATGAATTTAATCCTAAACCTCCAAGTGAAAATTATATTGAATCAGAAGATTATCCATACTCTGTATATCCGTTTTGTTCAAATCCAGAAGGCTATTTTTTTGATTAAAAAAATCTAAGGTGAAATTATGAATGAAGAATTATATTTAAATCAATATAGAAACGAATTTGTTAAACATTTAATAGATGAGAATCCATTTTGTAAAACAAAATTAGTTGATGGAAGAGATGAGGGAAAGTATTTAATTGCATCGCAACCAATAACAGATTCATTTGATTCAAAAACTTCAGAAGGTTTAATTCAAACTTATAAATTTATGCATGGAAGTGAACCATTTGTTGTTGGAAAGTTAGAATGCGAATTTTTCAAGAAAAATGCAGTTGCATATTTAGGCCTTATCGAATTATATGGTGCAAAATATTCAAATTTAGGCTTAGGCACAAAAATGTTGCAAGTTTTTGAGGCTGAAACACTAGACAAATCTATAAGGCAAATCTCTGGAATTTTCTCGCCATTCAAACCTGAAATAGCAAGTCAGAATGCTGTGGCAAGTTTTTATTTTAAGAATGGTTATGGTCTTTGTTGTGATTATAGAGATAGTAAAAAAGACATTCTATACAAAAATTTCGATGCTAACAACAACCCAATTCCACCTATGAGAAATTATGAAGATACAGAAAAATATAAATTAACTATGTTGCCATATCTTTCTGATGATGCGTTTGGGGCTTTAAAAGATAGTTACTTAAAATTTTCTCAAGAAGATTATGGAAATTTTGATATATATGAATTATAATTTAACAATCAATTTATTATTTTAATATAAGCAGAATTAAGTAGTAATCATATTTGAGTTAAAAATAAAAATTGATTGCAACGCATCTAAAAGTGGTAAAATTGCGCAAAAATTAACTTGCGTGATTTTTTTTTAAAATTTTCAAAAAAATTTAATAAAAATTGTTGACAAAGCATACACTTAATAATATAATACTCTAGCACTCAAGATAAAAGAGTGCTAACAAATAACAAAAACGATTGCTAACGAAAGGAGGTAATGTGGGAGATTTAGATTTTTCGTTAAGCGAAAGAAAGAGGGAATTGCTTTTAAGTGCGGTTGAAGGTTATATTGAAAATGCCTTGCCAATAACAAGTGAAAAAGTTCAAAGCACCCATTTTCAAGCATTAAGTTCGGCAACATTAAGAAACGAATTAAATTCTCTTGAAGAAATGGGATACCTTAAAAAATTGCACACAAGTAGTGGTAGAATCCCAACAACAAAAGCTTATAGATACTATGTTGATTCAATAATTGGCAATGTTTCATTTGATGAAAAGATGATAAAAAAAGTTCAAGATAGTTTCATTAGTAGAAGTTCGTTTTTAAAAGATGTTGTTGATGAAATAGCTAAAAAGATTCAAAGTGTTATTGATTATCCAGCAGTTATTCAAATTGAAGGTTATGAAAACCTCTTACTTGAAGCTATTAATATAATCCCATTATTAACGGGTGAAGCTTTGGTTTTAATTAAAACAAATGCTGGAATCATAAATAACACAATTAAGTTAAAATCTAATTTAACTGAAGAAAATTGTAAGGATGCGAGTAAATTTTTATCAACTAATCTAGCAAATAAAAGGATTGAAGATATTGTTAATAATTTCGAAGATTATTGCAAGTTATTCAAATCACAAATTGGATATTTTGAAGAACTTCTTCTATCAATAACTGAAATGTTAAAAGAATTTTCATCAAGAAAAACAAGTATGGTAGCTCGTGGAAACACGGCAAAGTTGCTTGAAGCACCAGAATGCAAGGATGTAGACACCGCTAAAAAGTTTATAAATGTTTTAGAAAATGAAGAAAAAATAAAGAAAATAGTTAAAAACATTGATGATAACACAAAACAAGATGTGGTGTTTTCAATAGGAAGTGAAAATAGTGAAGAATTAGATGATTATAGTATTGTTAAAGCAAATTATAGTTTATCTAATGGAATTATAGCAAGTATTGGTGTTGTTGGTCCCAAAAGGCTTGATTATGCAAGGATTGCTTCAGTGCTTAAATTTATAGCAGATGAAGTAACAAAAAACGAAAACTCAACAAATCAAAACAAAAAGGATTAGCTATGAATAAAGATAAAGAAGAGAAAAAGTTTGCTCACGAAGATAAAAATAAAGTTGGCAATGAAAAGGAATGTGTTTCTGAAGATATTATAACTTCAAATAATTGTGATAAAAAAGGAAGAGAATGTAAGGAAACTGAGTATCTTGAACTTGCTCAAAGAATTAAAGCTGAATTTGAAAACTATAAAAAACGAAATGCAGAAATTGCTGAGCAAAGTAAAATCAGCGGAATGATATCGGTTATAACAAAATTGCTTCCTGCCTTAGATGGTTTTCAAAAAGCAAAAGAAATCATTAAAGATGAAGATGTTTTAAATGGTGTTATAATGATTGAAAACCAAATAAATAAAGTACTTGAAGATTTGGGTGTTAAAAAAATTGAAGCTGTTGGCAAAGAATTCGATCCAAATTTTCACAATGCGGTGCTTGCAGATAGTAATGCAAATTATCCTGATAACATCGTTCTTGAAGAATTGCAAACAGGTTTTATGTTAAACGACAAAGTTATTAGATATAGTGTTGTTAAGGTTAATAGATTAAGTTAATTTTAATAATTTCAAAATGCGAATATAGTAAAAATGAAAAAAGAAAATAAAATTAAATTTAAAGGAGATTTAAATATATGAGTAAAATTTTAGGTATTGACTTAGGTACAACAAATAGTTGTATGGCAGTTATGGAAGGTGGCGAGGCTACTGTTATAACAAATGCTGAAGGAGATAGAACAACCCCAAGTGTTGTTGCTTTCAAAAAAGATGGGGAAAGACTTGTTGGTCAAGTAGCAAAACGTCAAGCTGTTGCTAACCCTGATAGCACAGTTATCAGTATTAAAAGAAGTATGGGAACAGATAAAAGGGTAAACATTTTTGGTAAAGAATATAGCCCACAAGAAATTTCAGCTATGATTTTAACAAAAATGAAAAATGATGCTGAAAAGTTTTTAGGTCAAAAAATAACTCAAGCAGTTATCACGGTTCCAGCATATTTCTCAGATAGTCAACGTCAAGCAACTAAAGATGCTGGTAAAATTGCTGGTCTTGAAGTTTTAAGAATTATCAACGAACCAACTGCAGCTGCTTTAGCATATGGCCTTGATAAAGCTGATGGTAAATCACAAAAAATCTTAGTTTACGACCTAGGTGGTGGAACATTTGATGTTTCTATTCTAGAAATTGGTGATGGAGTTGTGGAAGTTATCGCAACAGCAGGAGATAACGTTCTTGGTGGTGATGACTTTGATAACGAAATTATTAAACTATTAGTTGAAGATTTCAAGAATACAAATGGAATTGATTTATCAAAAGATAAAGCTGCTATGCAAAGATTAAAAGAAGCTGCTGAAAAAGCAAAAATTGACTTGTCAGCTGTAACTAAAACCACAATTAGTCTTCCATTTATCACAGCAGATGCAACTGGAACAAAACACTTAGAATATGATTTAACCCGTGCTAAATTCGACCAAATCACAGAATACTTAGTTAAAAAGACAATCACAAAACTACAACAAGCTATGAGTGATGCAAAATTAACTTATTCACAAATTGATAAAGTATTGCTAGTTGGTGGTTCAACAAGAATTCCAGCTGTTGAAGAAGCAGTAAGGAAAGAAACTGGTAAAGAACCATTTAAAGGAATTAACCCAGATGAATGCGTTGCAATTGGTGCAGCTATTCAAGGTGGTGTTTTAAGTGGTGATGTTAAAGATGTTTTACTTCTAGATGTAACCCCACTTTCTTTAGGTATTGAAACTTTAGGTGGTGTATTCACAAAACTTATTGAAAGAAATACAACAATTCCAACAAAAAAGAGTCAAATTTTCAGCACAGCAACCGATAACCAACCAGGTGTTGACATTCATGTTTTGCAAGGTGAAAGAGAATTTTGTGCCGACAATAAAACATTGGGAAGGTTCCAACTAAACGATATTCCACCAGCTCCAAGAGGAGTTCCACAAATTGAAGTAACTTTTGATATTGATGCAAATGGTATTGTTAGTGTTTCAGCTAAAGACCTTGGAACAAACAAACAACAATCAATCACAATAACAGCTTCATCAAACTTAAATGAAAAAGATATTGATAAGGCTATTAAAGAAGCAGAACAACACGCTGAAGAGGATAAGAAGAGAAAAGAAGTTGTTCAAACTAAAAATGAAGGCGAAAACTTAATCTTCGCTCTTGAAAAAATGTTAAGAGATAATGGCGATAAAATTAGTGCTGAAGATAAAGAGAAACTTG
The DNA here is from genome assembly GCA_934778125.1 of uncultured Clostridia bacterium. Taxonomy (GTDB): domain Bacteria; phylum Bacillota; class Clostridia; order Christensenellales; family UBA1242; genus UBA11490. The sequence goes on along the minus strand of CAKVOF010000014.1, from coordinate 16,242 downwards.
AAAAAGCTCTTGAAAAGGCTAAGAAAGATATGGAATCTGATGATATTGATGCATTAAGAAAAGCTATTGAAGATTTAAGTAAAGAAAATGAACCAATTATAACAAAATTATATCAACAAGCAGCTCAATCAGCTCAAGCTAGCCAAGCTTCAAATGCTGATTCAAAAAAAGATGATGAAGTTATAGTTGAAGATGAAAATAAAGATAATAAATAGGAATTAAAATGGCTAACACTGATTATTATAAAACCCTTGGTGTTGATAAAAATGCAAGCGAAGATGAAATAAAAAGTGCCTATAGAAAAATGGCAAAAAAATATCATCCCGATTTAAATAAAGCACCAGATGCAGCAGAGCAATTTAAAAAAGTTAATGAAGCATACGAAGTGCTATCTGATAAGCAAAAAAGAGCAAACTATGATCAATATGGAAGTGCAACAGGACCAAATCCTAATGACTTCTTTAGGGGTAGTAATAGTGGTGGATTTAGTGCAAGTTTTGGCGGGGATGATTTCGATTTAGGTGACTTATTTGGCAGTTTCTTCGGTGGTGGCTTTGGTGGCAGTGGGAGAGCAAACACTTCCTCTGCTGTTCAAGGCGAGGATCTTCAAATAAAAATAAATTTAACATTTGAAGAAGCAGTTTTAGGTTGTGTTAAAGAAATAACCATTTCTAAGATTGATAATTGTGATCAGTGCAATGGAACAGGAGCTAAAAATGGTACTGAATTCACAACATGTAAGGATTGTGGTGGAACAGGCCAAGTTCGCTATATGGAAAATACAATATTCGGAAGAATGGTTAAAACTGGAATTTGTAAAACTTGTGGCGGAACAGGCAAAATGATAAAAGAAAAATGTTCTGCATGTTCTGGAAATGGTTATAAAAGAGTTAACAAAACAATTAAAATCACAATTCCAGCTGGAATAGATAATCATCAAGTATTAACGGTTCGTGGTGGTGGAAACGCGGGTAAACGAGGTGGTGCTAATGGTGATTTGCATGTTATAGTTGAAGTGGCAGAACATAGAATTTTAGAGAGAGATGGCTATGATTTGAAAATGAAATTGTATGTTCCATTCACAACTCTACTTCTTGGTGGTGAAGTTGAAATCCCTCTTGTTGATGAAACAACGACTTTAAAAATTCCAGAATTAACCCAAAATAACACGATTTTCAAATTGAAGAATAAAGGCGTTAAATACCTAAATCGTGCAACAAAAGGCGATTTAATAGTAACACTTGTGGGTGAAATACCTAAAACACTATCAAGGGAAGATAAGAGAATTATTACAATGCTAGATGAAAATAAAGATAGTGCATCATATTCAAGATATAAAAGTTATTTGAAAGACTTAGAATCAGTTAAGAAAAAATACAAATAAAATAATAAAACAAATATTAAGATTTGAAATATTACTATTTAATGTTTCAAATCTTTTTTATACAACAAAAAGTCACTAAATCTAAAATATATAAAATTTAGGTTAAAATACAATAAAAATGAAGATAGTCTTATTAATTCATTTGTGAAATGTCACAAATCGTGATATCTTAATTATACAAATAATGGTCAAAACATTCAGGTTTGCAAACACACTAGGAATATATCAACGAGCGATTTAAGAATGCTTTGATGTTTCATTTTTAGAGGTGCACAAATGAAAAAAACAATAAAAAGTTATGTTAAAATTTCTGTGATACTATGTTGTTTATTACTTAGTTTAATGTGTGTGTGGAGTGGAGGTGTATCATATAGAACAAACATAAATAATAAGGTTTATGCTGACACACTAAGTTCATTAAAGTCTTTCCAGGAAGGGATAGCAAGTTTAGAGGATGACTATGAATCCATAGTCATTCCTAAAGGGGAATATTCTGAAAGAGGCGAGGAGATTATTCAAGATAATAGCAGAGTAAGTGCTTTATCTTTAGAAGAAAATCAAAACTTATTTGCAAACAAACACCAATCAATAATTGATAGTTTTTCTGGCGCTCCACGTGAGATAGTGGAAGATTATTGCAAAGAGAATGGTTTAAATTTACTTCAAACAGAAAACTCTTATCAGATTTATGAAAAATTTGCTTTAAAGAGATTAATAGTTGATGGAAACATCAAAAAAACGTATGGTGCAGTAAAAGATATTTCAGGATATCTTAACTACCATATTCTATGCTATAACTCTATTGATGCAACTAAATTAGCACAATCAAAAATTAAAAAAGATGGTTTTGATGTTTGGGAAGATGGGCTTGTTTCAACTGCTAGTTATGCCGATACCGACTATTCATCCACATATTCATCTCATAAATCTTGGGGCGCTGAATATTGTGACATTGGCGGAATAAATGCATACATAAATGATAATTCTTATGCTCAACAAAACATTGCAGTGGCGGTTTTAGATAGCGGAATAAACACCGCTCACGAAATGTTTCAAAATCGCTTTTTCTATGATGAAAATAACGATATTGTTGGCTCAACTAAGTATACCACCACATATACATATAGCGGGGTTGCTTTTGAAGATGATAATGGCCATGGCACCCATGTTGCTGGAACTATCGTTGATTTAACGCCTGAAAATGTTAAAATTATTCCAATAAAAGTTCTTAATTCTTTAGGGAGTGGCGCGGATGATGAAATCTTGGCGGGGTTAGCAAGCGTTGAAGAATACTCAACAAAATATACAATTGCTTGTGTTAATATGAGCTTAGGTGGAGGTTATACTAGAGATAGATATAATAAATACACATCAGCTTTCGCAAGTTTAAGAAATAAAAATATTTTATCCGTTGTTGCAGCTGGAAATAAGTCAGCTGATGTTAGTTATCATCTTCCCGCTTATTGTAATAACGCCATAACTGTTTCGGCAGTTAAAGAGAGATCGGCATCAATGGGAGTTGAATTTGATGAGGATTATTCAAACTTTGGTAATCAAGTTAATATTTCTGCTCCAGGAACATCTGTTAATTCTGCATACATAGCATCATCAAACAATGATGCTCAAAACTTAAAAGGGAAGAATATATATAGTAAACTAACGGGAACGTCTATGGCAGCACCGCATGTGGCAGGTGCCGTTGCTCTTTTAACCTTATATAAATTAAATACCACATACACAAGCGATGATATTGAAAATTTACTATACGATTGTGCTATAGACTTAGGCACGGAAGGTAAGGATATCTATTATGGCAATGGTTTTTTGAATTTAAGATACTTTAATGTTCCAAAAATTAATGATGAAGTTTCGCTATATAATGATGGCGTTAAAATAGATTTGTCTAAAGACTGTTTTGAAACTACCACCACATCTAATATAACTGCCAGCACAAATGATTCAAGTTATGTGTTCTATTATTCATTAAATTTATTACCATCTAAAAAAAACGAAATTATGATAGAGCCATCAATTCAATTCAAACGCACAAGTATAACAAATCTTTACATTGTTGGTTATAAAATTGTAGAAGGTGAGATTGTTTCAAGAACAACTTCAAAATTTTTAAATCTCTATTATAATTCGGGAAATGTAGAAGATTATATTGAACTTGAAATGAATTCAGATAAAACAGGTTATATTGTGTTTGAATACTATGGTCGCCACTTCACTGAAATAAATTTTAATAACATTTTCAAAAATAAAACAATTAAGGAAATAGGTAAGGAGGTGTTTAAAAAAAATTCTATCATAGAATCAATTATATTTTCTGATTCAATAACCGTAATATCGGAAAGTGCTTTTTTAAATTGCGCTAATCTTAAAAATGTTTATGCTCCAAAAGTAACAAAGATTAGTCGTTTTGCATTTCATAAATGTCCATTGATTACTAATGTTGTGTCTGATGAGGTAGATATAGATCCTAATGGCTCGATATATTTGCCTGAGGTTTCAGAATTTGATTCTTTCATTTTTGCAGGGTGTGAAAATTTAGAGAGTGTTGAATTAAACAAACTTGAAACTCTTTCTGAAACTGGTAATCAGTTTTTAGATTGCTTAAAACTTTCCACATGCATTCTTCCAAACATAACTTCACTTCCTAAATATATGTTTGGATTCACATCCAATCTTAAAACATTTAACATTGGTGAAAAAGTTGCCAGCATTGGAGAGGGAGTGTTTAGAGAGTCGGGAATAGAGAGCATTACTTGCGATGAAAATAACAAAAATATATATGTTGATTCAAACAAAGGGGTATATTTTGAAGAAACAGTTAAAATAATTGCCCGAAAAAATAATGAGTCATACACAATTTTAGATAGTTACACCTTAAATGGTGAACAAAAGCAAGTTACAACACTTGGACACCTTGCTTTAACAGAAGGAAATTTAATAATGAAGGAATTGGTTATTCCAGAATCTATTATTTATCCCGATCTATGGTTTGCATATAATATCATAATTGATAATTTAATAATCAAAGCTAAAAATATGGTCTCTGATAAGTATTATAATACTGTTACCGATACTGTTTCTCCAGTTTTTTATAAGTGCTCACTTAATTCAATAATAATTGATTCAAGCGTTGAAGTTCTTCCGCAAAGATTTTTTGCTACTTATCCAAAAACACCTCATAGTTTGCAAATTAATTCTAAAAGCACAACTTTTGGCGCATATTCATTACGATTCGAAGATACTAAATTAGACCATCTCATTTTAAATTTTGATGAACAAATAAACGAAAGCTATCTCTCAATGTTAAATAAAGATGCTGGATTAAATGGTATCACTAAACTTTCATCAAAGTCGCAAATTCCAGCAAGTGCGAGACTAACAAATTATTATTCAAATTTGAAGTATGAAAAATTCAATTCTGAAACTGGTTATTACGAATATTCAGCCACACCAAGTGAAGTTTCAAACTTTAATATAACACTAAATATAAGCAAAGGTGGTTATATTCAAGTTAATCAAACTAAATATACAACAACAACAGTTATATCTTGTGAAAAAGGCACAAATTTAACCTATAGTGTTTTTGCAAATAACGGGTATGAATTATCATCTCACACAATAGATGGCAATAGTATTCCAACAACCACAAACCCAAACACTATTCCAAATATTCAATGCGATATTGCCATAAATGTAACCTTTAGCCCAATAGAATACTCAATCACATATGATTATGCAGGAGGCACAGTTTCAAAACCAAATCCAATTAATTACACAATAGAAACTGAAACATTCACATTAAATAATCCAACCAAAGCAGGTTATACATTCCTAGGTTGGACTGGCTCAAATGGGGATAGCCCATCAAAAAGTGTAACAATTCCAAAAGGTTCAACGGGCAACAAAGAATACACTGCTAATTGGCAAGAAAACCAAGAGATGGTTTCATTAACGATTCCTTTCTCATATATAGGTTGTTATGAAACGGCAGTTAAGATTGAATACTCAATTGATGGAGGGAAAACAAGGCAAGTATTAAAAGAAAAAGGTGATAAAACCAATAAAACTTTGCAAATTCCAAAGAATAAAAATTTAATATTTTACCTCCCATATGAAATGGATGATTATCCGTATGTTGTTCTAAATATGGCATATAATGATATAAATGGTAACGACATAAATGACCTTCCGCCAAAGAATTATAACCATAAAAAAGTCGATAAAGAAATTCATATCACATTTAAAAATGTTTCAAGTGGAACCACTGTTTTCTTTGGGTATTATTGGTTTATTTCTCATACATATAGAAAAGATGGTCATGATTCTATAGGAGGTAGAGGAGTCCCATTTAGTTATACTAAAGTTGAAAAAGAACTTTTTGAACGGTTTGATTTTTATGAGTTCTTCGATAGGCTTGGTGAATTAGAATCTATAATAATTAGTGAAGGAGAAACTGATGAAAAAATTATAGATAAAAATTCAGAAAACTTTGAAGCAATTAAAGAACAAGGATTTTATAATTTATATTATAAAGAGGGGGAGTCATTTAGGCATTCAATTGTTTTTAAATATGTTGATACGCCCCAAATATATAATATAAAAATCAGTAAAATGAACAACTATGGAAGTATAAGTCCGCTTGGTGAAAATAACGTTGTTTCAATTGAAGGGGGAAAGGATATCACATTCACATTTACCCCGAATAAAGGATATAAAGTAAATGCTAAATTGGATGGAAATTCGGTTGAAGTTTCTTTAGTTGAATCGGGAGATAAATATGAATACACAATTACAAGTGTTTCATCAGACCATACGCTAGAAGTTACATTTGATATAATCACATATAAAATAACATACAATTTTAATGGTGGAACGCAAAGTGGAACGTATAAACAATCATACACAGTTAGCACAGCAGCATTCATATTGCCTAACCCCCAAAGAGCGGGTTACACGTTCCTAGGCTGGACCGGCACAGATTTAAATAATCAACCAACGAAGAATGTTAAAATTAATAAAGGAAGCATCGGTGAAAGAACCTATATCGCTAATTGGGAAATAATAGAATACTCAATCACATATGATTATGCGGGAGACTCAGTTTCATCAACAAATCCAACTAAATACACAATAGAAACCGAAACATTCACATTAATAAATCCAACCAAAGCAGGTTACACATTCCTAGGTTGGACCGGCTCAAATGGGGATAACCCATCAAAAAGTGTTTCAATTCCAAAAGGTTCAACAGGCAACAAAGAATACATCGCTAATTGGCAAGTAATAGAATACTCAATCACATATGATTATGCGGGAGGCACAGTTTCATCAACGAATCCAACTAAATATACAATAGAAACTGAAACATTCACACTAAATAATCCAACGCGCTTTGGTTATTTTTTCCTAGGATGGACCGGCTCAAATGGTAATAAATGTGAAAAGACATTGACAATTGAAAAAGGTTCAACTGGAAATGTATATTATAATGCGAATTTTGGACCGAAGTTTTATGTTATTCAATATGAATATGATGGTGGATCAGTATTAGAAGAAAATAAAGATATATATTTCATAACAGATGAAACATTCACACTAAATAATCCAACAAAAATTGGTTATGAATTTGCAGGTTGGATTGAAGAAGGTGTTAGTGGGGTAAGAAAGGAAGTAACAATTGAAAAAGGTACAACTGGAAATAAAAAATTCACTGCTACTTGGGAACTTTTAATATTCCCAATAACAATAGAAAACGGAGAAAATGGCGTTTTAACTTGTGATAAATTTGAGAATAAGATTGAAAGTGGTGAAACTAAAACTATTGAAAATATGCACCTTCACGACACCCTTGAATTTAAGGTAGAGCTTGAAGAAAAATACAGAATATATAAAGTTTTGGTTAACAACACAGAAGTTAAAGCGAATAAATCAAGTTTTAAAATTGAAGACATAAAATCAGGAATGACAATTAAAGTGATATACATTAAAGAAATCGATTGGATTGTTGTTTTAAAATATGGCGGAATAGGAGTAGGTTCTTTGCTTGTGTTGATAATAATAATCGTTTTAATAAAGAAAGGAATGGGTGGACATAGAAATAAAAAAAGAGTGAAGGGATTATTGAAAGACATAACAAATAGTCAACAAATTAAGTTTAATAGTGAAATGTTAATGAATACTTTAGATAACCCATATAATCCAAATCAACCACCATATTCTGATCCACAAAATGATCCAAATAGCCCAACATATTTAAACCCAAACGATATCCAAAGAGTTCCTCCAAAAACAACCTACTGGAATATGAATAGTGCAAGCGATCCAAACTTTAATGGAGAGAACAACACAAACAACCATAATAACTCAAACTTAAATAATTCAAGCAATCCAAATGATCCAAACAATTCCGGTTCAAATAATAATTAATAATAAAAAGTATAAAACAAAAGACCTGTATAATTGAAGTGAACCCCAAAAGTTAGACAACTTTAGGAGGTTCACTTCAAACAACACAGGCCTTTTGTGTTTAAAAATGATAATATAAATCCGTGAATCTTTTAATATTATGAATATGCATAGCTTCTAATTATTCTATGCAAACAGAAACTTATGAAATGTATTTTCATTTCACTTTTATTAATTGACAAAAATCGATATAAAAAGTTATACTATTTAAGATATTGTGTAAATCTATTTTAATAATTTATACAAACTAAGATTAGGCAGGAGATTTATGAAAAAATTATCTATATTTTTCGTTGCAATAATAATGCTATTTAGTGGGGTAGCTTTGGCTGGGTGCAATATGATAAACGTTAATTCTGATGAGAATAAAGTTCAAGTTGGCTTTGCAACCACGGAACTTGAATATAGTGGAGAAGCGCAATTTCCAGTTATAGCATTTATTAAAGTGAACGGTGAGGAAATTTCAAAGAATAGTTATTCATTAAGCGCAATAAATAATAAAAAAGTTGGTGAAGCAACAGCTATTATTAAAATGAAAGGCAAATATAGCGGAACCATTAAAAAGAAGTTTAAGATAACCAAGAAAAAACTGACTGTTGAAGGTATCATTTATAACAGAAGAGAATATGAGGAGAACAACAGAATTATAACCCTTGATACTTCTAATGTTAAACTGGTAGGTGTTGTTGCAGGTGAAGAAGTTATTCTAGATTCATCTAATGTTTATGCTGAAACAAAAACAACAAATTGCGATGCTGGTAATAAAACTGTTGTTTGCTATGGCTTTAAAATTTCAGGGGCTAATGTTGGAAATTACACTTTAATAACTCCAACTAAAACTGATAATCTTATAACAAGAAAAAATCAAAAAACACCAGTTTATGGTGAAGATTATAAGGTTGAAGTAACTCATAACTCAATCAAGATTGTTCAATTAATTGAAGATGATTTTTTGCAATATAGACTGTCAGGACCAACAATTTCTAATTCCACATACTCAACTAAATTAGAGTATAAAGACTTAAGTGAAGGTGAAACATACACATTGCTAGCCCAAAGAAAATCTTCAACAAATTATTACTCTTCAAGTTCAAAAACCATCACACTTAAAATGCCAAAAGCAAGTGTTGAAAAAGTTGATTTAGTTGTTGAAAACGGATCTGATGAAATTAAATTTAATGGTGATAGATTAAAAGTTGAAAAAGATGATTCAAGCGAACTTCAGTGGAATTTGAAAGGTTATTTATCAACAGTTTCGGATGCTCAGAAAAATTGGTTCAATGATTCAAGATATCAATATTTTGTTCCGCTTAGAATTTCTTATTTAGGAACAACAAAGGTTTTAGGTAGCAACACAACATCTATTGAAACAACCCCAAGAAAGGCTACAATCATCGTTTCTGATGGTGTGGCAAATGTTACAAGAACTTTTGATTGGTCAGGCGAAAACGTTGCTGAAAAAGAGATAGGTGTTATTGATTTAATCAAGGGTGTGAATGATGAAATGTTGACAAAAGGATCATTCACAATTGATATCACTTGGGGCAATAATGAAACATTAACTTACACGTTTAATTTGTCTGATTTAAGTAAGCCAAGCGAAGTTCAAGCGAGCTCAGCCGAGTTAGTTAGGGATTCGCTATCAGCGAATTTTGATAGCACAAATATATCTATTTCTAAAAGTTCAGCAGGTGAGTATCTAATTGAAGGCGAGTTTAAACCACAAACAGCAAATCAAAAAATTGCTTTTAATGATAACAATTACAATTATTATGTAACGCTATATTTTGAATGTTTATCTGCAAATGTTGACTGGGATAATGCGAGTTTTAAATCGTATGATATTTTAGATAATGGTTCAACCGAAACTTTAGTTAAAGAAATGTCCTTGAAAGATTGCAACGACACAGAATTTGGATTAAACATAATAAAAGGTTTGAAAAAGAACCAATACGGTTTTAAAATTGAAATAAATTGGAATAATAGCTTAACTAAAATTTATAACTTTGTAATACAAAATTCAACATTTATAGATGCTGAGTAATGAAATTTGATAGTAAATTATTTGATATTAGTTTTAAATTTGATATAATAAAAGCAACTGTAAGTTGCTTTTATTTTTGATTTGGAGAAATTATGAAAACTTTTATTTTTGATAAAAATGATTTAAAAAACAATACATTTATTATTAAAGATTCGGAATTTAATCATCTTAAAAATGTTATGAGATTGAAGATAGGTGATGAGATTAAAGGTGTTTGCTTTGACGAGTTTAATTATTACGCTAAAATTCAAGAAATTAATAAAAATAATGCCTGCTGTGAGATCATTAAGAAAGAGATAAATATTTCAAATCCTAAAATTAAAGTTTCTGTTTTTCAAGCGTTAATTAAAAAAGAACATTTAAATTTGTGCATACAAAAGTTAACAGAGCTTGGAGTGAGTGAGTTTTATCCATATGAAAGTGAATTTTGTACTGTTAAAAAAACTGAATCAAAGCATATTAAACTTCAAGAAATCTCTAATCAAAGCATCAAACAATGTGGAAGAAGTATCCCAATGAATGTTGGTGAAACAATCTCTTTTAATGAAATGTTAAAATTGCTGGCGGAATTTGATTTAATAGTTTTTGCAAATGAGACTGAGAAAGTTGAAAAATTGTCACAAATCAATTTTGAAAATGCTAAAAATGTGGCTATAATTATAGGTTGTGAAGGTGGATTTTCACCAAAAGAATCAGAGAAATTAATAAACATTGAAAATCTTAAAAGTGTTAGCTTAGGAAAAAGAATATTAAGAGCAGAAACAGCAAGCATATGTTTATCGAGCATAATTTTAAATAAGTTAGGAGAAATATAGTGAGTGTATTAGAAAAAGTTTGCATTATAACCTTGGGTTGTAAGGTGAACAAATATGAAAGTGAATGTATGGCAACATCACTTATTGAAAATGGTTTTGATGTTGTTTTTGATTTGGAATTTGCTGATTTTTATATAATAAACACCTGTGCTGTAACGGCGATGTCTGAAAAAAAATCAAGGCAATATATAGCTAAGATTAGAAAAATAAACCCTAAAGCGAAAATAATTGTTTGCGGTTGTGCAAGCGAGTGTAATAAAGAGCAATTTCAAAAAGATGAAAATATTGTGATTTTCGGAACTCAACAAAAAAGTAAAATTGTTGATTATATTAAAAATATTCCATTTGCTAACATCGACTATACTAAAATTTATGAAGAATTTGAGAAGCCGTTTGTTAACTCAACACGTGCATATTTAAAAATTCAAGATGGATGCAATAACTTTTGCTCATATTGCATTATTCCATATTTAAGGGGAAGAAGCAGAAGTAGAAATTATGAAGACATAATAAAAGAGGCAAAAGAACTAAGTAAAACACATAAAGAAATAGTTTTGATAGGGATAGATATTAGTGATTATAGAATTAATAATGAACTTGCTTTAGGAAAAGTTATGCAAGGATTGAGCGATATCCCGGCTAGAATTAGAATCAGTAGTTTTGAGGAAAGAATTATATCTGATAATTTTTTACAAATTTTAAAGTCAATGCCAAACTTTGCACCTCATTTTCATTTATCTTTGCAAAGCGGTGACAGCGAAATTCTAAAAAAAATGAACAGAAAATATACTCGTGAAATGTATATAGAGAAATGTAAATTAATCAAAAAGTATTTTCCAAATGCTAATATAACAACCGATATTATTGTTGGTTTCCCAGGAGAAACTGATGAGCAGTTTGAGAATAGTGTTAGCCTAGCAAAAGAGGTTGAATTTGGCAAAATTCATGTTTTCCCATATAGTTCAAGAAAAGGGACAGTTGCGAGCAAATATGAAGACTTATCGCCCGAAATAAAAAAGAAAAGAGTTCAAATACTTTCTAATGTTGGTGATGAGCTATCAATAAAATATAGAAATAAGTTTCTTGGAAAAGATTTCAGTGTGATATTAGAAGATGAGGAAGATGGTTATATAACTGGAATCACTGCAAATTATATTAAAGTTTATATGCCTATAAGCGATAAATATAAAAGTGGAAATTTAGTTAATATTAGATTAAAAGAGATATATAAAGATGGAGTGTTAAGTGAATATGTGTGATTGCGTTTTTTGTAAGATAATTAAAGGTGAAATTCCAAGTTATAAAATTTACGAAGATGAGAAAGTGTACGCGTTTTTGGATATAGCCAAAGATGCTTTTGGCCATACTCTTGTGATTCCTAAAAAACATTGTGTTAATATTTTTGATGTAAGTGAAGAAGATTATTGTGCGGTTATGAAAGCAGTTAAAAAAATTAGTGAGCATTATAAAAGCCTTGGTTACACAGGCGTTAATATTATGAATGCAAGCGGATTAGATGCACAACAATCTGTTTTTCATTTACATTATCATATTTTTCCTAGGAAAAAAGATGATGGCTTAAATACTTGGCCCAATTTCACCACCAAAGAGATTGATTTTAATAAAGCGTTAAATTTGTTAAAAATGAACTAAATAATATTGACAACAGCATAAATAATAAGTATAATATTCAAGAAATTTATATAAAAGTGGGTGAGAAAGTTGTCTACAGTTAGAGTTGGCGAAAATGAAAACGTTGAAAGCGCTATCAAACGTTTTAAGAGAAAATGCCAAAAAGATGGTATTATTGGTGATTTAAGAAAGCATGAGCAATTCGAAAAACCAAGCATTAAAAAGAAGAAAAAGCAAAAAGCTGCTATTAAACGCGCAAGAAAAAGCAAATAGCTATAAGAATATAAAAAAGTGTCAATTATTCGACACTTTTTTGTTTTTTATTCGCCCGCAATAAATTAACTTAATTGATATTCTTTGTTAAAATTTAAATGTTTTAAATATCATAAGATTAATGAAAAAGGGGAATGAAAAATGAGTAAAAAAAATAATCAACTAAGAATGCTTGCAAATTTAGCAAGAAAAAGAATGTTAAATGGAAATTACGATGAAAATTCTATTATAACCAACTATTCAACAAAAAAAGTTAGCAATTATTTTATTAAAAACGCCCAAGCAATGAAAAAATTGTCAGCTAAAACGGAATTCATAACAATCAAAACAGATGACGATTCACAATTTATAAATAAAGTTGTTGGAATACTTAAATCTAATTCTGAAATAATAAATCCGCTAGGTGTTTTATCTGATAATAATTACCTTAAAACCCTTAACGAAGCCGAAAAACAAAATTATATTTTAAGGCTATCTGATAAATATAATAAAATTAAAGATGCTTATTTTAATGGTGAGTTAAAAGAAGCAAATTAAAAAATTTAATATGTTTGTTTTGATAATTTCGCTCTTTATGTTATACTACCAAATATGTTAGTGTAAGGAGCAAGAAAAGTGGATATTCTTTTTGGTTTAAACGAACAACAAAAAACAATAGCATCTAAAACAGAAGGTGCTATTTTAGTTACAGCAGGCGCCGGAAGTGGAAAAACAAGGTTATTAACCCATAGAATTTGCTATTTAATGCAAGAGAAAAAAGTTGCACCTGAAAATATTCTTGCAATTACTTTCACAAACAAAGCAACAAATGAGATGCGTGAAAGAATAGAAATGATGTTGCCTGAAGGTTCTCGTGTGTGGATAAGTACTTTTCACGCCATGTGTGTTAAAATTTTAAGAGATAATATTTCTTTTCTTGATGGTTATACGCGTTTTTTTACTATTTGCGATGAAAGTGATAAAGAAAAACTTATAAAAGCCATTTTAAAGGAAAGTAATTTGCTTGAAACAGATTTTAAAAATACTCTTATTTGGCATATTTCAAATGCTAAAAATAAGGGTTTATCTCCAAGTGAATACTCAAAGGAAATTATGGGTGTTGCGAATGATGCTGATATTGTTTCTTGCTATGCAAAATATGAAGAAGAATTGAAAAGATGCAATAGTTTAGATTTCGATGATTTACTTGTGAAAACCTTTGAATTATTCAATAAAGTTCCAAAAGTTCTAGAGTATTATCAAAATAAATTTAAATATATTCATGTTGATGAGTTTCAAGATACCAATGTTGTTCAATATAAGCTTGTTAGATTGCTAAGTGCCAAATATGGCAATATTTTTGTTGTTGGAGATGAAGACCAATGCATTTATTGTTGGCGCGGGGCAAACATTGAAAATATTAAGAATTTTATTAAAGATAATGCCAATTGCTCTATATTCAAACTAGAACAAAACTATAGAAGCACAAAGAATATTTTGAAATCTGCGAATATGTTAATTCAAAACAACACTGAAAGACTAGACAAAACATTATTCACTGAAAATGAAGATGGGAGTGCGATTTCTTACTACCCTGCAAGCACAGAAATTGATGAAGCCGAATATGTGGTTAGAAAAATTTCAAAATTGATCGCTGATGGCGTTAAACCAAGTGAAATAGGCGTTTTAATGAGAATTAGTGCGCTTAGTAGATTGATTGAAGAAAAGTTGCTGAATTATAATATATCTTATGTTGTGGCGGGAATATTTAAATTCTTTGATAGGGCGGAAATAAAAAACTTACTTGCATATATGCGTGTAATAGTTAATAATGCTGATGATATAAGCATTTCAAGAATTATTAATTTCCCAAAACGAAACATTGGAAATGCAACAATTGAAAAGTTACAAGATTATGCAAAAATTAAAAACAAAAGCTTATTTGATGTTATAACAAATTATCAAGTTGAAGAGTATCCAACTAGTATTAAAAACAAAATTTCTGATTTTGCGAATTTATTGAATATACTAAAAGAAAACTGCGAAAAAATGAGTTTAACATCATTTGTTAAATTTATGATAGATATAGCAAACATTAAGGAAAGTTACGATAAATCAAAAGAAGAAGATGTTGATAGATTAATGAATATTGACCAATTTATTCAATCTGTTCAGTCGTTTGAAAATTTAAATGAAGATGCATCGGTTTTAAGTTATCTTGAAAGCGTAACTTTACAAAACTCAATTGAAGAAGATGATGAAACAAATTCAATAAGTGTTTCAACTGTTCATGCGAGCAAAGGCTTGGAATTTGATGTTGTGTTTGTTATCGGATTAGAGGAAGGATGTTTTCCTCTTAGTAGAGGTGGGTGCGGTAATATTGAAAACTTGGAAGAAGAAAGAAGATTAATGTATGTTGCAACAACACGCGCGAAAAAACAACTTTTCATTACTCGTGCTAAGTCTAGGTTTTTATATGGTAATAGAGAAACAACGGTTGAAAGTAGATTTATTGAAGAAATGGGATTGCAAAAACCTAAAGAAAATATTTATCAAAGTTTTTCAAACTCGTTTAATGGTTTTTCTGATCATTTTAATAAATCAAGTAACTATACTGAAAGTAAGCCAGTTTTCACGAATATATCTCAATCACAATCGTTAAATCAAACATCCCCAACTGGAAAGTTTGATAATGTTTGGGAATCTAAAATTGTTAAATCAAATGAAAAGAAATATGATGATTTCAAAGTGGGAGCAAAAGTTCTTCACACAAAATTTGGTGTGGGAACTATTATTTCGGTTGATAATTTAAATGGCAACATTTCTGTAACAGTTAATTTCAACGGATTTGGTATTAAGCAACTGTCTTTAGCGTTTGCGCCACTTAAAGTTCTAAAATAGAGGTTTAAATATGGAAAAACTTGAAAGAATGGAATGGTTAGTTAAAGAAATATTAAAGCATAACGAACTTTACTATAAACTTGATAAACCGATCATTTCCGATGATGAATGGGATAAACTTTATTTTGAATTAGTAGCACTGGAAAAAGAAACGGGAATTGTATTGCCAAATTCGCCTACACAAAAGGTTGGCGATGAAAACTTAAAAGGTTTTAAAAAAGTTAAACATGAGTTTAAATTATATAGTTTAGATAAGTGTCAAAAATATGATGATATGTGCGATTGGGTTAACACAATGAAAGAAAAATACGGTGCTAATTCTTTTGCTGTTGAGTATAAATTTGATGGTCTTAAAATTGTTTCTGAATATAGAAATGGTAAGTTATATAAATGTGCTACACGTGGGAATGGAAGTGTTGGTGAAGATGTAACAAATCAGGTTAAAACTATAAAATCTTTGCCTAAGTCAATAAATTTTAAAAACCGAGTTTTAGTTGTCGGTGAAGCAATGATGAGGAAATCCATTTTAAAACAATATAATGAAACAGCCACTGAAATATTAAAAAATGAAAGAAATGCAGTTGCAGGCGCTATAAGAAATTTAGATCCAACAGTAACTGCAAGCAGAAATCTTGATTATTTTTTATATGATGTTTTATTTATTGAAGGTAAAGAGTTTAACACACAAGCTGAAATGCATAATTTTTTAGTCGATAATGGTTTTTCAACTTGGG